>JAGCFC010000242.1 GCA_017650325.1 Salinivirgaceae bacterium
GGCGGCTTTCTCAAGCTCGACATCTTTGTTTGTGAAGTCGGTCTCGTCGAAAACGTGGATGCCAATCGGCATTTTATCGGCTTCATATTCAAGAATTTCGCCATTGCGGACAAGTATCAGCGGATTGTTGGCGCCGGAATATTGCAGCTTGTGGTTTTCAAAATCGATTACGCAGAGAGCGCAGTCCATTCCGTCGGATTGCGAAGTCTGTTTATCTTCTTGATGTAGAGAGTTTTTCACCGAACGGCGCATCTGCTCGAGAATGTCAGCGGCGCTGCTGAAGCCGTTCGTGACAATCTGCTCGAGAAGCGTGGTGCCAAGCATACTCATAAACGCGCCCGGAACGCCGTGGCCGGTGCAGTCCATAACAGTTGCAACCACCTTGTTGCCAACTTTTTTCACCCAATAGAAATCGCCGCTCACAATGTCGCGCGGACAGAGCATGATGAAATGTTGCGGTAGCAGCTCGCAGCACACTTCGGCGGGCGTGAGCATGGCGTTTTGAATGCGGCTGGCGTACTCAATGCTGTCCGTAATCTTCTCTTTCTGTTCGGCAATCTGGTCGCGCTGCATAGTCACATAATCGCGCTGTTGCTCAATTTCCTCGTTCTGCTGGATAATCTGCTTGTTCTGTAAATCAAGCATTTCGTTAGCCTTGCGGATCTTCTTGTTCTGCCTGGCCACCACTGCGGCAAAGCATAGCACAATCAGCAACCCGATGGCCGCAAAATAGATGATAATGCGCTGGCGGCTGTTGCGTTCCTGCTGCTGAACAATCTGTATATCTTTGATTTTCAGTTCTCGCTCTTTCTTTTCAGTTTCGTAACTGATCTGCATGTCGGCAATACGCTTGATGCTTTCTAGACTTAAAATGCTGTCCTTCAGTTCCGAATAGGTTTTAATGTTCGAATAAGCCTTGTTGTATATTCCGCTTGCCGCGTAAGTCTCTGACAATGCAAACAATACATCTTTTTCGAGCTCATTGTTTTTGATTTTTCGGGCAATGGCCAAGGCATCGTTCAATAGCGGTAAAGCCTTGTTGTACTGCTTTTTCTGAATATAGACAGTGCCAAGATCGAGTTCCGAGTAGGCAATGCCGGTTTCGTGGCCAATCTGCTTGCGCATTTCGAGCGCTTTGGCAAAATTGCTTGCCGCCGGTTCGGTCTCGCCGAATTTAAGATGCAGATTACCAATGTTGTTGACCATTGCCGCCTCGTTCATTTTATCGCCAAGCTCGTGGTAAATCACAAGCGCATTGTTGTATTCGGCAAGTGCGGAATCGCGCTCGTTCAAGCTCTTGTAGGCTAGTGCTAAATTGTTGTGCGACCGTGCAATATATCGTTTGTCGCCAACGGCTTCACGCATTTGCAGCACTTTTTGGTAAACATTTCGCGCTTCAGCGTAATTGCCTGACTGCCAATAAACGCCGCCAATCAGATTCAAAGCCTCTGATTGCAGAAACTGATTGCCGCTGGCCTTATACTGTTCAAGCGATTTGTTGTAGTATTCAAGAGCCTTGTCGTAGTTGTTCAAATCTTTATATATCAGGCCAATATTACTTGTTGTGGCAGCAATTTTTTCTGTGTTGCCAAGCTTTTCGCGGATATCAAGAGCAAGCAGGTAGTTGGCCAGAGCGTCTTTGTAGTTCTTGTTTTGCCAATAGAGCCCGCCAAGATTGTTGTAGCCTTCAGCCAGACCGTTCTGGTCGTTGATGGCGGTGAGCAGAGCTATTGATTTTTGCAGGTTTACCAATGCCGAGTCGAACAGGTTCTGATTCTTATATGCCGTAGCTATATTGTTGAACGATTGCGCAATAGCAGCTGTATCGTTCAGACTTGTGCGAATCTCAAGGGCTTTATTATATTGTGTCAGTGCCGAGTCGAAAAGATTTCGAGACAGGAACATACTGCCGATTTTGTTCACCGTTGATGCATATTCGGCAAGATTGCCCGCCGATTGCCATCCTGACGCCACTTTTTGGTAGTAGTAGTTTGCCGAAAAGTAGTTACCCTGACTTTGGCTCACAAGTGCCAGGTTGTTCAGAATGCGTATCTTATCGTCAGAATTGTTGGTCCGGGTGCAAACTTCAAGCGCCATTTCGTAGTAGTGCTGCGCCGAGTCGAAACTATTCGACCGCCAATAGGTTGAGCCGATATAATTGAGAGTTTTTGCCTCGTTTTCCGCATCGCCGGTCTCGTGGCAGAGCAGAAGGGCCCTCTGATGGTAGTCGATGGCATCGGCCATTGCGTTTGCGTTCCGCGAGAGGTCACCAAGTTTGTTCAGAATCGTTATCTGCTCTTTTTTATCGTTGCTGCGCTGAAGTTTTTGCAACAGTTCTTTCGAATCCTGAGCATTGACCGATATGGTGAAAAATGCGCATATAATCGTAATGATAGATTTTAAATCGTTCATAATAAGTGTGATACAATTGTAGTTGCTTGCTGTCGGGTCTGTTGCCGACAGCTATATTTTCATTTTGAAAAGTATCTACCTTGCAACAATTAGTCAATATCATGCTCGATTGGTTATCAACCGCTTAATGTTTAAATCGAAATTTCAAACTAATTCCTATATTGCAGCCAAGTTAATGCGCTTGTATATGAAAAAATATCTTGTTTTGGTTTCGGTGCTGGCTTTGTCATATCTTGCAAAATCGCAGCAAATGGAGTGTTTCCAAGACCTTATGCCCGATATGTACGATTTTAATCTGTACGAGCCTAAAGGCTACAATCCTGTTTCAAGCACCAATATGCCTCTTGTGATGTATCTGCATGGACGGAGCATGAGTATCGGGTTGGGCGGGCACAAGTATGGCCCCATTGCTTCGATTAAAGAAGGTATAGATATCCTTCGCGGGCAGCCGGCACTTATTGTTGAGCCCAACGCCATGGCAGGAGAGGGGTGGTCGTCGGCCAAGCTGCACAAACTTTACGAATTTCTGGTTGCGCATTATGCTTTCGACCATAGTAAGTTCTACGTGATTGGCATGAGTATGGGCGGTTGGGGAACGCTGAATTACGCCAACAAATATCCTGATGAGGTTGCCGCCTGCATTGGCATAGCCGGAGGGTGCGATGCAAAGACCCCTTGCGGCCTCAATAAAGTGCCCACATGGATTATTCATGCTGCCGACGACGATGTTACATCGGTTAAGAATTCCGACAGAGTTGTAGAAGCCATGAAAAACTGCGGCTCAACCGATTTGCTGAAATACAGCCAGTTAGATAAAGGCGGTCATAGCCTTATCGAATTTTTCGACTATCACAATCTTTACGCATGGCTTTTTAAGCATAGTACTAATAATCGAAAATTTGATACATCTATCGATTTTGTGAAAAAGCCGGAATTCCGTACCGATCCGCGTCGATACGGTCTAGGCGGCCCATTTGCCGACCTTATCGCAATAAACCAGTCGAGTTTGGCAAAGATTAAGGCCCGTACACCGAAAGGCACTGCTCAGGCGGTCGACAATAGCAAAAAAGTGCAGCCGGCTCCAATTTCGGACCAAAAACCGACACCGGCACCAGAGCCTGTCCAAAACACTACAACCAATAAAACGAAGCCGGATAGAACATACATTGTCAAACAGGGCGATACGCTGAAAAGCATAGCTGAAAGTCATAATATTAAGCTGAAGAAACTGCGGAGAATCAATGGTTTTGCTAAAAATAAGAGAGTGTCGATAGGCGAGGAAATCAGGCTGCGCTGACGGTTGTTTCGGTGTTCAAAAAAAATATTGCTTATTTAAGAGCATTTGTTTTTTTTTGTATTGAAAATTTCAATGATTATGAACTTAAGACTATTCTGTGCATCAGTGTGCATGTTTGCTTGTGTTAGCGTCTTTGCCCAGGTAAAGGGCGGACACAATACCAAGTTGTCAAAACTATATGCGTCAGGTAAATACGAGATTTGTTTGTTCAAGGCTGAGGATATGTGCGCAGACCCGGCGGCAGGACGTGAGGCTGAACCGCATTTGTATGCAGCCATGTGTTACGTGAAGCTTTATGAGTCGTCTGATCCTGAGGTGGCAGCCGATTACAAGGATGGCATGCGCCAGGCAATCAAATACACTCAGAAATTTATCAGAAAAGATGTTGAAGGTGAGATGTATGCACAAAATTTGGATTTTGTTGACCAAATCAAGCAACATGTTAAAAAGGAGATAAAAACCAATTTCGACAAAGGCAACTATGCAAAGGCTTCCGCTGCCGCTAAAAACTACGAGAAGCTATATCAAAAAACCGACTATCTGTTCATGTATTATTCGGGAATTCTTAAGTGCTTGTCGAACAACACCACCCAAGGTGAGCATGATATGAACGAGGCTCGCGCTAAATTGTCGGAGCAGATTGTCAATGGTACTGAGATTAAAGCTGATCCGATTGTCAAAAGCATGATTGTCGACGGCATTATGAAGTACACTCAAGACCTTTTGAACGAGAAGCGCAAGAAAGACGCTGAGTCGGTTATTACATTGGCCAACAAGATTTTCCCGAACGACGGTTATATTAAAGTACAATACAACATGATTGTCGGTAAGAACTGATTTCTCAGATAAGGACAAAATAAAAGCGCAGCCTTGGGGTTGCGCTTTTTTGTTTTAATCAGTGCTGTCAAAATCCGATTTTCGTTGAGAATGATGTTTTCCCGTTGGCCAGCGTTCCCGAAATCACAAAGCTATCGCCCGTCTGTTGGTATAGGAGCGTAACATTCTCGTTGACAAGTGTTTCGTGCATAAAGTTGATGTCGACTGTTTGTGCTGTGTGCGAGTTCAGATAATCAATGTCGATGCAGTCGAGTGCCCAGTCGAGGTAGCGCATGCTGGTCAGGTGGTTGTTCATGTCGAGGTCGCTATACATTACCTGGCGTGTGGTTTTCAGCGAGTTGTCGGCAGAGGCCGGCTGTACTTTTGTTGTGTTCAGGTCGAGGTGCTCTTGCTCAAGGTTGAATTGGGCAATGTTCTCCACAATCGACTGCACATTGCTTAGACTGCGGTTCTCGAAACTCATTATCACCCAGTCCGATGCGCCTGCTGCCAACAGTGTTCCCGTCTCGTCGGCAATCTGGAAATATCGGCGAGCGAACAAACGGTTATAACCTGACGGCCAGGTTGTTACGTTAACTTTCTGATGCCATACGGGGGTCTTGTAGATTTCAAAATGTACTTTCGACAAGGCCCAGAAGGCGTTGTGGTTGTCCTGCAGGCTTTTATGCCCTATGCCAAGCCTCTCGGCGTGCATGCTGGCCGCTTCAATAAAATATGCGAACAGCGAACCTGGTTTGGCCAATTTGCGCGAGTCGGCGTTATTGGTATAGACCTGAAACGTTGCGGTGAATTTATCTGCCATTATTTTAGAATTTGCCCAAGCGATAGCAAAATGTATGCCAGTAGGATGCTAGTGGGCACCGACATATTTTAACTTATGCCTTGTGCCTTATGCCTTATGTCTTATGCCTTATGTCTTATGTCTTAGTCTAGATCAATCCATGAATCAGCTTGTAGGCAATCGAGCCAGGCTGCGGGCTTGCGGGGCAGTTGTCGCGGCTGAACCATTGCGCGTCGGCAATCTCGTCTTTCTGAAGTTTGATTTCGCCGCTCTCATATTCGGCCGTGTAGCCAAGCATCAGTTGGTCGGGGAAGGGCCAACTCTGGCTTCCGCGGTAACGTAGGTTCTTCACCTTGATGCCGATTTCCTCTTGCAGCTCGCGCTCAACGGCGTGCTCGGGCGTTTCGCCGCCTTCGATGAATCCGGCAATGCAGGCGTAGATGTCCTGGTTGCGCTGTACGTGGCGGGCAAGCAGAATCTTGTCGCCGCGGCTCACAAGCACAATCACGCACGGCTCGATGCGAGGGAAGTGAATCTTGCCGCACTGCGGACACTCGCGTGCTGTAAATTGTTTGCTTTCAGTGAGTTTTGTGCCGCAAGTGCAGCAGAACTTAGTGCTCTGCCGCCAGTTGGCCACAGCCTTTGCCCGCGATACGCGGAAAATTGTCGGCTCATCGCATTCGGTGTAGAACAGGCGTATGGTTTTGGTTATGAAGCGGTCGGGCAGAGGCTCGGTTGTCTCGAAACTCAAAGCGCAGATGTTAAATTCTTGTTCTTCAAACAAATCGGCCTTGTCATCTAACGCTTTTATCTCGGTCAGGTCGGCAAACGTGATTGGCGTGCCGTCGGCTTTCAGCACAATGTTCCGCCCCGTGAGTGCAAAACATTGGCAATTAGTTGCTTGCGGATTCTCTATTATTGGCATTGTTTTATCTGTTTTTAGTTTTCAAAGATATCAATAAAGCATCTGTCTATATCTCTTTTTTGAGTATTTCTGGCAGGAACCCAATCAGGTAGAAAGGCAGGTTTATCAGTTTGAAAGTCTTTCCGTTGACGGTTTTCACATCGTTCACCGACAAGGGCTCCGACCAAATTCTGACGGCTAATGGGCACGATTCGCTGTTGTCGGCAAACGAGTGCAGCGAGCGCAAATGGCTGTTGTGCCCCGATTTTACCTCTATCGGTATTAATTGTGAATCAAACTGATACACAAAATCAACTTCCGCATTTGAGTTCTTTTTGTTTCGAACCCAAAAATTCCGATGCTCGCCTACGCTGTTGCTCAAAGTCAGAAGTTCCTGACCTGCAACCTGTTCGGCTATGCTTCCGCGCCAGACATCAAGCAAATCGCTTGCGCCGAAAACTTCTTTCTGCACGTGAGCCGAATAGTTTACCAAACCTGTGTCGAGCCATAGCAGTTTCGGCGATTTGTTGTGGTCGGGAAGGATAGGCAGTTGAGTTTGCGTGACTGGGTATGCCAGTTCGAGCAGCATTGCTTTCTCCATTGTCCGCAGCGATTCGCCCACCTCGCGCGACCGATATTCCGACCCCGCAAAATGGTTCAGTGTTATGGCGCGCCCCGCTTCGGCCCAACCATTATTTATTATGTATCGGATTATGTTGCTCTGTGTGTGGTTAGACGCATATTTTTCAATATCATCACGATAGCCTTGCAACAACGTGTCGTATATGCTGTTGAGCGACATCAAATCCTGATTCTCGATGTATGCGTTAACCACTTCGGGCATTCCGCCAATCAGCGCATAGCGGTTGAAGGCCGATATCAGTTTCTGATGAAAACTGACTGACGATGAGTGGGTTTCGGCTATGCGTTCGCGCAATGGATTGTTGCCTGTGGCTGTCAGAAACTCGCGGAACGAGCAAGGGCGCATAGCCAAATATTCAACGCGCCCCACAGGAAACGATATGTGACGGTCGATTAGGCTCTCAAGCAGTGAGCCTGCCGCAACAACGTGAACATCAGGCAATTGCTCGTAGAAATAGCGGAGCATTGCAACTGCCGCTGGCGAGCATTGTATCTCGTCGATAAAAAGCAGTGTGCTGCCTTTCTGGCGCGTTTTTCCGCAATTGGCGAACAAATCCGTCAATAAATCGCTGACATTCAGCGCGCCATTGAACATTTTATTCAGTGTTTTGTCTTCAAGGTTGACATACAAATAGTTGTCGAATTGTTCGCCGAATTGGTTCACCACGGTGGTTTTTCCCACTTGCCTTGCGCCTCGCAATACAAGCGGCTTGTGGGGTGTCTTTTTCGCCCACTTTTCCAGGCTGTATATTACATCGCGTTTGAACATTTTGTAATTTATTTGTTTTCAGCCGCAAATATATAAATTTGTTTCAAATCATAGGCAAGTTGAGGTAAATTTTGTTCCAAATCATAGGCAAGTTGAGGTAAATTTTGTTCCAAATCATAGGCAAGTTGAGGTAAATTTTGTTCCAAATTATAGGCAAGGTGGGCGGATTTTGTCCGAAAATCGACAGGTGCAACAGAGCGTAAATCTTCGCTCAATTCCTCATTTTCCCTTCCTGCCACTCATTGAATTTCCTGGCAAGCCAATGAGCAAGAAACAGATTGGCGCCAACAGCAATTGCTGCCGCAAGGCTGTAAGCAACAATTTCAACAACTGAGCCATCGATTGTGCGGATGCAATCAATTGCTATCCAAACGCTTACGGGCAGAAGAAGAATGCTTGTGGCAAGTGCGGGAATGTATTTCCGGATGACAATGGCCTGCCCAATGTGAACCACCAGATGCAGAGTGAAGGCGATGAACGAGCCAAGCCAGAGCAGGTTGAACGCACGGATGCCGGTGAATGTCAATCCGCATATTATCAGCAATAAAACCAACTCCTCTGCCACTGCAAGCGCAAAACTCTCGGTGCTGAATTTGTTGAATATGAAAGCGGTTTTCGGGAAACGTTGGGTTATGGCGGCGCCGTTTTTGGTCACAAACAATTTGCATCCAATAATCTCCTCAAAATCGTGAAAAACAAACAGTATCGGAAACAGCCAGATGAATTGTGCCATAATCTTCAATAATCAGTTTGTTGCTAATACTTGATTTTAATTGTTGCAGAGTTAGCGATTTTTTTGCTTTCGGGCAAAAAATAAGTTGGGCGGCATACAAATAATATGTGTGTTTTTTTCACAAATTTGGCACACCAAAAAAAGAACTGGAAACTAAACATCATAAATATGAAACTATCATTTTTTAAACCATTTGCGTGCGGCGCAATTATTGCGGCAATGGCGACTTCGTGTACCGATTCGCTACCGCATAAAGTCGATTTCTATCACTGGAAAACGACCTACGAGGTAGGCACTATTGCCAAAGAGTACATGGACAAGCTGCAGAGCGAGACTATTTATCTGCATGTTTTCGATGTTGTGAAACGCAACGGCGAGATTATTCCCGAAGGAAAGATTTTGCCTTTTGAGCGCGACACAACCATTACGCAGAATTATGTGCCGACAATTTTCATAACTCATAGCGTATTCGGCAATTATAACGATGATTACGCGATGCTTGCAGACCGCATTCTGATGCTTGTCAGCAACATTTTTTATCGTAATGGACTCGGTCAATGCTACGACGAGGTGCAAATTGACTACGACTGGACCAAAATGACAAAGGACAATTATTTCAAGTTCCTTCAGATTTTGTCGGAAAAGGCGGGAAGTTACGAGAAGCCTATCAAGATAACATGTACTATCAGGTTGCATCAGATTAAAGATGTGAAAGAGATGGGTGTGCCGCCTGTGGCTAAGGGCTACCTGATGTGCTACGCCACTTCGAACCCTACTGATGGCATGAATTCGAACTCGATTCTCGACATTGAACTGCTGAAAAACTACACGCAGCACCTTGAGGCTTACCCGCTCGAACTCGATTACGCGCTGCCTCTGTTCTCGTGGGGCGTGGTGACCAACCACATGGGAAAGACCAAACTCATCAACGGCCTTTCGACAGCCGACATGAGCACCGATGCTTTCAAGAAAATTGGTGAAAACAAGTACGAGGTTGTCGATGACGGATTTGTTCACAATCTCTATCTCAATAAAGGCTTTACTATTGAGATTGAGGAGATTACACCGAAGTTGCTCGACAAGGCGAAGTCGTATTTAGACGAAAAACTCAAAACCAACTATCACATTGTTTATTTCCAGATGAGCGATGGTTTCCTGAAACGTTTTACTATTGATGACCTTAAATAAGAATTTGAATATGAAAAAGATATTATGTGCATGCGCCATTGCTTTGGCCACTTGCGGAACAGCCGGAGCCTGCGGTTACGACTACGATGATTTTGAAACCTACGGCACGTGGTTTTTCTCGTCGTTTGAAGATGACTACTCGTTTTTCTCAACCCAAAAATACAAGGGTAATATTGAGGACTGGACCAAATACTTGGGCATATCGTATGAGGATGCCGAATATTTGGTGCTGAAAGTCGGCAAAAACGAGATTGAGGCTGCCATTAACGGCTATCTGGCCGACCCGAAACTGAAATTTATGAATGCCGATTTTGTGAAGAAAAACCGCAGGGCATTGCAGTATCTGGTTTGCGCCAAAACCATCGAACCGTACGCTACCCGCGATTACAATCCTTATTGGGAGTGGGGTTACTATTGGGACGATGAAGGTCCGGCCATTTCGGAATTGGGCGAGGAGTTTGTCGAAACTCTGATTCAGGCGTGCGAAACAGAGACCGACAAGGAGTTGAAACTGCGCTACGGCTATCAGCTTGTACGCTACGCCCACTATCTGCACCGCTACAGCGACGCTGTTGCATACTTCGACAAATATGTTGAGCCTCTCAAAATCAAAAACGAGGTTTACTACTATGCTCTGAGTCAGAAGGCGGGCGCCGAATACAATTTAAGCAAGTATTCGCAGGCGGTGAAAAACTTTGTGAGTGTGTATGTTAACTCAACCGACCTGAAAGAAAAGGCCTATCAGTCGATATTCAGTTACTGCGACGGTTATTTCCTGCCGTTCTCGCTTGTACAGATGTGCGAGACTCAGGAGCAGAAGTTCGACATGTATCTGCTTTTGGCTTACAACAGTTTTGCCGACCCTCTGCAGATGGCGCGGAAAATCACCGATATCGATCCCAACGCATCGCAGGCGCGCAAACTTATAATGAAACAAATCAGACAGTTGGAAGATCACTATCATAGCGAGGTTTGGTCGAGTCTTATTACAATCGAGTCGGTCAACGATTTCCACCTTACGGGAAACGACAAAATCTACAACTCGACAATCGAGTATCTGGAGCAGATGATTGGCCGCGCCTCTGACCCCGATTTCTGGAACATGACTCTCGGCTATGTTCATTTCCTCAACTCCGACTACGACAAGGCTAAGCTGGCGCTCGACAAGGTTTCGGCAAAAACAAAGTCGGAAAATCCTGACATCAAAAACGTTTATCAGTATATCGATATTTGCCAGTTGAAGACAATAACCAAGGAGACCGAAACAGAGTTCTTCAATAGCCATAAAGATGTGCTTATGCAGTATCCGGTTTGCGATTATCTGCGCAAAGTGCTGGCCAACAGATATTTCGTTGCCGAGGACTACGTTAAGGCGTTTTTGGTTGCAAACTCAGCATACAACGTTACAGAGTACTTCCCGACAGATATGGTGGAATCGATAATCGAGTTGTCGCAGAAGAAGGACAAAACACCGATGGAGAAGTGGATGACAGATTTTGAACCCGCGACAATCGTACGCCTACAGAAGACCGCCATGAACGGTGCCATAGCTTCGGAAGACATCGCCAAAGCCATCGATCTGAAGAACAAATACAGCATTAACGACAAAGTGCCGTTCGAGATGTTCGGCCACAACATCTACAACGTATATGGTTTAGACTATGGCATTTATAACGATTATGTTGCCGATGTTATTGGCAACAGCAAGAATGTGAGCGTTACCGCGACACTCGAGAAACTGATGCAGTTGGCTCGTGGTGAAGATGCCGCCGCTGCAAAGGCGAACTATGTTTTGGGCAATTTCTACTACAATGTGTCGCACATGGGCATGTGCCGCAACTATCTGAAAGGAATAGACACCCCCGATTATTACAACTCGGAGTACGATAACTACATGAACACCGGTGAGTTGGAAATCAGTACTTTCGATAAGAATAAAGCCAAGCAGGAGGAGTATTTCCCCGTTGTTCGAGGCACGTATGCCAACACCGCCACTATTGCAGAAAAATACTTTAAGCGGGCCGAGACGTTCCAAATTGGCGATGAGTTTGCCGCACACGTGGTGTTCGGTTTGATTAAATGCGACCAGGCAAAGCATCAGGAGAATGGCTCATGGTATAGTTCGATGTATGCGTCGCCGTTATTTGAGCGCCTTGCAAAAGATTATGCATCAACCAAATATGCCGACGAAGTCCGCACGAATTGTGTTTACTACTACTATTATAGCTATTTCACCCCCGAAGAGGAGCAAGGCGATTATTAGTCAGCTATATTCTTGAAATGGTTTAAGGAGTTTCGCATTTGCTGCGAGACTCCTTTTTTTTTATGCGCTTATAATCTGCTGATTATGCTTTGTTTAAGATAAAAGACAAAAAAAATTAAAAAATTTTTCAAACCTCTGCTGCAATTTCGCCTAGGTTGCTCTTTTATTTGCTCGAAAAATGATTGTCGAACTTTTAAAAAGCATTGATTATGAGAGCAAGAAGACAGTTTTTTATGGATTGCCATCTGGCAGGACGTAAGTATCACGATGCCGACCTGGTTTGGAACGAACTAAAGGTTGGTACAGAGTTGCAGTTGGAGCATGAACCCGACAACCACTACGACCCGAACGCTGTGGCCGTACTGTACACCAGACAGGGCGAGGAGGAGCCGTATTTGTTGGGTTACATTCCACGCTCGGAAAACACGCCATTGGCGCATTTGCTGGAGGCTGGTTGGGGTAGTTTATTCACTTGCCGCATCAGCCAACTTGTGCCCGATGCGCATCCCGAAAATCAGGTGAACCTTACAATCACCCTCAAACGTAATCCCGAAGCCGAATAACGGCTCAATTGTTTAACTTGGCAGACGGAAAAACCTTCGTCTGCTTTTTTTTGTATGTCAATAACGTAATTTTAAAATTTGTAGATTTGGTGAATTGAGAAATACAAAAAAAACATAAAAATGAAAGAATTGAATATTTGGAAAGTGTCTCAAAGTAAAAACTTTTTTACTGATGACGAGAACGATGATTTATTTAAGCGTAATTGTGTTTGCGTGCATCCTGATACTAGTGCAAAAGGAACATCTAATACAACTCAAGGAGAGGATTTTTGCAATGTAAAAAAGGGGGATTTCTTTTATTTGTGTTATGGAAACAAACGTATTCGTTTGTTTGGAATGTTTACAGGAGAAAGCAAAAGCAGTGAACTCAATGGCAAATCAGATTGGTTAGAACAAAAATATGTATTATATTTTGAATCAAATTCAAGTGATATTTATAAAGGCCCAAAAGCGTGGTGGACACCCAGCGACAATTCAACATTTGTAAAATGTAAAAACAACAAAGATTTTCAAGATTGGATATTATTACCTTTTTTCTCAAAGACATTAAAAGATATTGAAGCGACGGAAACAATTCAAGATTATATTAGTTTATTAACAAACAACCACAACATAATCTTCACAGGTGCTCCAGGTACAGGCAAAACCTATTTGGCAAAACAAATCGCAAAGAAGATTGTGATGCAAAAAAGGGCTTCACAACCAATTGAAATTCTAAAATCTGCTATTGATGCTTTTATACACAGTGATTCTAATAATGAAAAACTGCTTGATGATTTTACGAAATGTTTTCCTATTAACGATATAGAGAATATGACTCTTGATGATTATTGCATCGGAAAGGGAGATAAGGAAAGTTTCTGCTATTGGATAGAGAGAAGACTCAAGTCATTGGGTTATTACTCACCAGGAACATCAAATTCATATTTGTTGTATTGGAACAAAGATGATAAAGAATATAAGGTGGCTGGTTACTTAAAAAAAGAGAGTGAAACAGATCCGAAATCACTTATGAAAATACTCGCAGGGGATATCTCTAAATTCGTGAAAGACAAGGACAATCCGGAAATTTATACAGATAAATTTGGGGAGTCTTTCATTTTAAAGGTGCTCAATAGTTATTATCGGGATGATTATTTTCCTGTCAATAGCAGGAGACATATTAATAATATAATTTCATTGTTTGATTTGAAATGCAATGAAAACATCAGCATATTCAAAAAGAATAAAATAATAAATGAGTTTTATAAAAAACAATGTGATGGGAAAGGTATATCTTCTTTTGAATTTATGCATATTCTCTATGAAAACTTCAATATTAAAGATGGTGAAATAAAAGAGGAAAATGGTGAAATAATAGCGAACGGAGAATACGAAATGGTTCAATTTCACCCTTCTTACGATTATACTGATTTTGTAGAGGGGCTGCGACCTATTGGTGAAGAAAAAGACAATAACAATGTCACATTTAAACGTAAAGATGGCGTTTTCAAAAAGTTATGTGTTAAAGCCAAAATAAATCCGAATAAGAACTATGTATTGGTAATTGACGAAATCAATCGAGGCGAGATTTCAAAAATATTCGGTGAGTTGTTTTTCTCTATTGATCCAGGCTATCGAGGCACTGATGGATTGGTGCAAACACAATACCAAAACCTTGTCAATGATGATGATGAATTTTCGGAAGGCTTTTTTGTCCCCAAAAACGTATATATCATTGGCACAATGAACGATATTGACCGCAGTGTTGAGAGTATGGATTTCGCTTTCCGCCGCCGTTTTGCTTTTGTCGAGGTTAAGGCTAACGAAAATACTGGAATGCTCGAAGGTAAGGATTGGAAAGAACAAGCAATTAATCGGATGAACAGTTTGAACGCCGCAATCGAGAAAATCGAGGGGCTTTCGTCGGCATACCACATTGGCGCAAGCTATTTCTTGAAACTTGATAATTATAATGGCGATTTTGAACTGTTGTGGAAATACCATTTGGAAGGTCTTTTGTTCGAATATCTACGAGGAATGCAGAATGTAGAGGATAAGTTAGATGCGTTGCATAAAGCATACCAAAACGATAAAACAAAAGTCGAACAGCAGTCGGTCAATGCAAATGAACAAACTCAAGATAACGGACAATAGGGATTGGACTGAAATTGCAAAATGCGTTCTTGACAACGAGCAGCCACTGACCAATGAAGAAGTGGAAGCCATAAAACCAAACGTAGAGCGAATTGCCAACATTAAAATCGCCAATCTGAAACTCGATGACAACCTGAACTTGCTAGTTTTTCCGCAAGCGTTAGGCTATTACGGAGACGAAATTGGCGAAGGTGTTATCATCAGCTTGTCCGACAACAAGATAAGAACCAATAACATAATGGGGTTTGTAGGGGTGAACGATACGCAGATTGATATCCGTTCACGCTTTGCAAAGGGCGTCGGCGAGGATTACTTTTTGCACTATATGTTGCAAAAAGTGTTCAGTATCAATTTGTTCAAAATTGAGCACACAACAAGCAATGAGCAAATTTTTGATTTCTTGCTCTATATGTTCCCATATTTCTTGAAAAAGGCTGTGGCACAGGGCGTTTTCAAGAAATACCGCCGTTTTGAATATAACGATGCCAACATTCGCGGGCCAATTGATGTGAGCCGCCATATACGGCAGAACATTCCATTCTGCGGCACTGTGGCATATTCAACGCGCGAACATACCTACGATAACGAGCTTACGCAGTTGGTTCGCCACACAATTGAGTATATCAGAACAAAGGAGCAGGGGGCGGCCATTCTGAACAACGACACCGAAACGAAAAACTGCGTCGGTCAGATTGTGCAGGCCACGCCGTCGTACAATGTGCGTGAGCGTCAACGTGTTATTAATCGGAATCTTCGTCCAGTGCGGCATCCGTATTTTTCGGCCTACACCGAGTTGCAGAAGATTTGTCTGCAAATCCTTCGCCACGAGTCAATCAAATACGGGCAGGAAAAAGACAAAATTTATGGTATTCTGTTCGATGGCGCGTGGTTGTGGGAGGAGTATTTGAATACGATTTTGAAGAAGGAAGGATTTAAACATCCAAAAAACAAAGAGAGTAGAGGCGGTATAAAAATGTTTGCGAAACCCGAAGACGAAGACTTCTTCGATAGAAACAGCCGTCGTCTCTATCCTGATTTTTGGAAGGATAATTATATTATTGACGCTAAATATAAGCGTTTAGAAAAAGGTGTCGGTCGTGAAGATTTGTATCAGGTTGTAACCTATATGCATTGTATGAAAGCCGATAACGGAGGTTTTATGTATCCGTCGGATACTGCGCAAAAAATTGAAAGATACACATTGGCAGGACTTGGCGGTACAATGCGCCTATATGGTGTAAAAGTTCAGCACGAAGGAGATTTTAAGGGTTATGCGGAGGCAATGAGAGAAGAAGAGGAGCGGATAAAGAAAGCTGTTGTCGAAAATTCTATTAAAAATCTGCGCCAATCAGTTTAATCTGCGTCATCTGCGTTCAAAAACGAAAAATTCTGTGTTCTCTGTGTCCTCTGTGCGAGGTTTATTATCGCTTTCAGTGGCAAAAACTCATTCGAAATTGTCGGCAAGCAGTTTGCGTTTTCCGGCGGCAAAAACAAGCGCCACAAAGGCAATCATGAAGAAGATGGAGAGTAGTGCCACACTGTTGCGCATTGAGCCTGAAATCTGCTCAATCAGCCCAAACCCGAACATCCCGATAACAATGCCAATTTTCTCGGTAATGTCGTAGAATGTGAAGTAGGAGGCGGTGTCGGTGGTGTCGGCGGGGATGAGCATGGCGTAGGTTGAGCGCGCCTGCGATTGAATTCCGCCCATTACAAAGCCGAGGAATGTGGCCAGAATGTAGAACTGCACGGCATTTTGAATGAAATAGCCTGTCACGCAGATTACAACCCAGATGGCAAGCATAATCAGAAGCGATGTGAAATTGCCGAATCGGTTCGATACTCTTGCAAATACAACCGAGCCGAACATTGCCAGAAACTGTATGAGCAGAATCACAATAATTAGGTCGACGGTGCCAATGTGCAGTTCGGCGCTGCCAAACAGTGTGGCAACCAGCAGAATGGTCTGCACGCCCATGCTCAAAAACAGGAACGACACCAGAAAGAGATTCATAACTTGCTGGCGGAAAAGATTTTTAGCCACAGCCGCAATCTCTTTGAAACCTTTCGACAAGATGCCAGTGTCTATTTTTGTTTTTGCCTTGAATTCAGTCAGATAGCGGAATGAGAACAGCGCAATGCCAATCCACCAGATACCAACCAGCAGGAACGAGAACCTGTAGGCCGCTTCTTCGCTGCCAAAGCCCCAGAATTGCCATGTGTAGATCATTATCACGCTGAAAATGAACAGAATCATGCTGCCAAGGTAGCCCCACGCAAAACCTTTGGCGCTTACAATATTGTGCAGACGCGGGGTGGCAATTATCGGCAGAAAAGAGTTGTAGTAAACCGTTGCACCGGCCCAGCCGATTACGGCTAAAATGGTCATTGCCAGGCCGAAAGCGATATTGCCGCCAGTGAAGAAATAGAGTCCCGAGCAGGCGGCCGCACCAATGGCGGTGAACATCACCATAAACCGTTTGCGATAGCCGCCCATATCGGCAATACCTGATAATAAAGGAGTTATCAGTATTATTATGGCATACCCAATGGCAATCGAGTAGTCGTAGAGCACGGTGTTTTTGATGTAGTGGCCGAAAATGCTGACAATTCCGTCATTGAAAGAGGCCGTTGTTACCCGTTCGTAATAAATCGGGAACAGCGCCGACGCAACAATCAGGCTATAGACTGAATTGGCTATATCGTATGAGCACCAGGCATTTATGACTTTTCGGTTATTCTTCTCAATCGCCATCTCATTTCTGATTGAAATCGTGCAGCAAAGTTTGCAAAAAAGCCTGACTTTGCATAATTGTTGAGTCACTAACTGGCGAATCCGATGTCAGCCTTGACGATTCCAGGTCCCACGTTAGTTGTTCATCGGCGGTCATGTAGCCAATACCGTTGTTGTAGGCGTAGAAGGCGAATTGCCGGCTTCCGGCCAGCACATCCTTGCCGAATGTGAACTCGTCGCTGCCGATTCCCAACTGATTGCAGATGAGTGTCGGTAAATCGCTCTGGCACAGATAGCTGTCGATGATGGTGTCGGTAACGTTAAGAGCTCCGCCAAGCCAAATCATTGGAATGTGGAATTTTTCGGGTACATGAACGGGCGAGTTTCCCGGGTGTCGGCTTCCGTGGTCGGCAACCAGAATCAGCAGCGTGTTGTCCCACCATGGTTCGGCCGATGCGCGGCGCACAAAATCGCCAATGCAGCTGTCGGTGTAGTTCACCGAGTTGAGGAATAGGCTCTCCTCGTCGGAGCCGGTGAATTGGCTTGTGTGCGGCACTTCAAACGGCTCGTGGCTGCTCAGTGTGAACAGCGCGCTGAAGAACGGCTCGGCAAGTTGGCCGAGGTCGGTGAGCCAGCGGTTGAGCACCACATGGTCGTGGGCGCCCCATTTCGAGTTCATGTCGCGTCGGTTGAACTCGTCCATTGTTACCAGACGGCCGTAATGGCCTGTTATAAAGTACGATTTCAGATTGGCAAAATCGATGTCGCCTCCATAGTAGAACGACGATGTGTAGCCTTCGGCGTGCAGTTTGTGGCTCAGGTGCGGCAACTTCGACGCCTTTTCGGTCAGTTTTACGATAGATGTGGTTGGCTGGGCGGGGTAGCCGCTCAGAATGCAGATAAGGCCCTTGTCGGAGCGGTCGCCGTTGGCGTAGCAGTTGCTGAAAAGCACACCGGTGCGCGAAAGGCTGTCGAGGTTTGGCGTAACGCCTTCCATTCCGCCAACGCAGCCCACAACTTTTGCCGTGAAGCTCTCCATTACCATAATTATAATGTTGGGCCGACTGGTTTTCAGAAGGTTAACTTGCTGATCTCCGATTTTCAGCATTTCGGCAGTTAGGCTGTCAGCCTTCTCTTGCGGCATGAAATTAGGAGTGCGCGCCTTGTTGATGTAGCGCAGTGAATTGCAGAAATTCCAATGCACGTTTATGGCCGCATGGTTTGCGAAAGGTGTGTCGCTGAAAAAGACTGTTCCTGTGCGGATTGGAGCAATGCCCACGCCGCCGCGGATAGGAATGACGCATAATGCCGACACAAAAAGCAGCACTGGCAGAGTGTACCACCGCGCGGGCTCGTGTTGGCGCATGGGTTTGCCCACAAACTTAATGTAAACCTTGATGCTGGCCCATGCAAAAGCGGCAACCCAAATGACAAAAATAGCGGTGAGCCATATGGGTGTCGAGGCTGCGGCCTCTTTCGGGGTTTTCAGATACATCAGTACGGTGCAGTCCATGCGAAATCCCCAGTTGCGGTATAACTCGCAGTCGCAAATGCCTATAATCGAGAATATTACAATAACCGCGATCATTATCGGATTTACAATCGCAGCCGTCACTCGACCTTTGCACCAGAATGTCAGCATCATTGTAATGAGCATAATGCCAATTATATATCCGCCCATCGACAGGTCGAGTTTAAGTCCGTGGCCAAAGGTGCCCAGAATGGTGGCAAGGTCGAGTCCCGACGTGAGCCCTATATTGTACAGCTCAAAAAACAGACGGGTGGCCATGAAAAACGCCAGCCAAAACAAGTAGCACTTTAATATGGTGTAAAGCCGTGGCAACATATTCCTATTAATTGTAGTGCATAGCATCACTATTGGGTGCAAAGTAATAAAAGAAATTGTAGGCGGCTTACAAAAAAGGTTCTTATGCGGGATTTTTCGTTCAAATTTTCGCTTTTTTGATCGCATAATTAACAATCGAAAACAAAAATGAATATATTTACCCTTGTTTAAATCATTCGAGAGTTTTTGTAACGCAATATAAATGTCATGATTGACAACAATTTTGATATTATCAATGCCATAGATTGCAACAACTGGTTCGCCCGAAGTACGCAGCCAATTTTTGTCATGCGCTACGATGGAACGACACTTACACTGTGCAGAATCAACCGCAGCGCCTGCGAACTGCTTAAATGCACCGAGGACAATTACACATCTTTGTCGCCAGTTGGAATAGGACTTTTCAATTCAGAATCTGATTGTCAGAAATATATCGATGCCGAGATAGGGCCGGAGGGAGTTGTGTATTCAACTCAGATTGTGCCGCTAATTGAGCCGGTGATTTCATCGGAGATAACTCTATACAAAACCAAGTCGGCCGACGGATACACCTATCTGGTTGCTTTTCAGCAGAATGCCGGCAATCTGACAAAAATACTCACCGCATTGCGCCACAGCGAGTTCCGGTTTCTGATGATGGCCGAGAACATTACCGATGGCATAATGATTTATGAGAACGGAAAGCTGATGTTTGCCAACACAGCAAGCTCAAAAATCACGGGGTTCACCAAGGAACAGCTAAAATCGGCCTCGCCATTGTCGCTAATTTGCGATTATGAGCGCGAGCGTGTGATGAAAGAGATTGAGGAACAGAAAAAGAACACACCCAACTTTTTCTGCACCGAGGTGTGGATTATGAACCGCGCGGGGCAAGAGAGGTGCATCAGGTGTGTCTTTTCTATGACAAAAACGCAGGTTGGCGAGACCATCTCGTACAACGTCATCACCGACATTACCGCGCAGAAAATCACCGAAAGGGCACTGCTAAAAAGCCAGGAAGAGTTTAAAATGCTGGCCGATAACAGTCCCGACCTTATAACACGTTACAGCCGCAATCTTACCTACGCCTATGTGAACCGCGCCGTTGAGGAGGTAACAAAGGTGCCGGCCGAGAAATATATTGGTCACAACCTAATGGAGGTCGATTTTGACCAGAAAGCGGCTTCATTCATCGAGGAGATGCACCTCGAGGTGTTCCGAACAGGCCGCAAGCTGAAGTTCGAGTTCAAGATGGACATCGAAGGCAAACAGCATATCTTCCAGGCCAGCATGGTTCCCGAAATGTCGAAAGACGGCACAGTGAACACCGTTCTTAACGTGTCGCGCGACATTACACAGATTAAGGAATTCGAGGTTGAACTGAATAACGAGAAGCAGAAACTGATAGAGAACAACAGCAATATAGCTTCAAACATTAAACTGCTTGGTGTAAGACTACTCGAATCTTACCCGGAATTGAAAAACACCAATTTGCACACATCCATAACACGCATAGCCGAGTGGACTGGCATAGGGGCACGCTTGATGAAACTTGAGCCCACCACAGTCGATGTTATAATGATGCTTACTGATTATCATACAAAAAGAGTTGCAGAATTGGCTCAAAAGGGCATAAAACTCGAGGTAAATTTGCCTTCTGATGCAGTAAAGATTTACACCGACATACATATTTTAAGTGTAATTTTCGACAGCTTGCTTAATAACTCTGTCGAAGCGGAAAATGTTACCAATATCACCATCGGATTCGGCACAACAGAAAACAATGAAGTCGTGTTCTTTGTTAAAGATAACGGCAAGGGAGTGCCGACCGATTTGCAGGAAAAAATTTTCGAACCCTTCTGCTCAATAGGCAAAGACGGCCATTCGGGTCTGGGTCTTAGCACTGCGCGCAAGTGTGTGGAACACCTTAAGGGACGCATATGGTGTTATTCGTCAGTGGGCGAGGGTGCGCAATTCTTTTTCACACATCCTATTGAAGTATCGCAACCATTCGGCAAAAATTCGGGCGTAAAAAACAGATGGGCTGATAAGAAAATACATGTTGTTGAGGATACCGATGCCAATTATATTCTTATCGAGGCCATGCTGAAACTTCAGGGCATGGCAAATCTGACACGTTCGGTCAACGGACGGCAGGCTATTGATTATATTAAGAACCATCCCGATGTCGATTTGGTTCTGATGGATATACAGTTGCCTGATATTGACGGATATGCGGCTACAAAGCAGATTCGCACATTTAATACCAAAGTGCCGATTATCGCTCAAACTGCTTATGCGATGTATGCCGATGTGGTGAAAGCAATGGAGGCAGGTTGCAACGATTTTATCGCTAAACCTATAAAAATGAACAAGATGCTGTCACTGCTCGAGAAATATCTTTGAGCCGGAGAAAGTTAACTTGTTGCCTATTAACATAAAACGCAGCTGATAGGAATAATCCTTACCAACTGCGTTTTTTTGTTATTGGTGAAACGATAGTTCTGCTATCGCTACATTGTAAATATTTTCGTGTCTTGTTTTGTGGGCTGGTATTCGCTGTCGATAACAAACTGCGAGCCATTCCAAACATACGGGATTTCAGGCATTTGAGACTCAAGCTTCCATACAAGCCATTTGTTCTTGTCGTTGACTATTAGGCTTAGTTTGGCAGTGAGAGTCTCCTCGTCGGCAGAGTAAACATACCAGTAACTGTTTGATTTAATGCTTTTGACGAGAGCATCGTACACCAGCTTCGGAAATTCTTTGGCGTTTGTGAAGAAATCGTCTAAAGTTGGTTTGGGGAGAAGGTTGTCAGTTGGTGTAAGCGTGCCATCGCGGAAAATGTAGGTGCAGTAGGTGTGTTCCACCTCGGCAATGTCGAGAATTGCAGCGTAGCCGCCTTCATCGAGCGGGAAGCAGTCCAAATCGTAGTAGAGGTCGGCTGCCGAAAAACATGCGTGCGTCCCATCGTTTGGGTTGAAGTAAATCTGCTCAAAATCGTCAGCCGTGAATTTCTGACTGCCATCTTCTGCAAGTATCTTAAGAATTTGGTAGTTAGGCTGTTCCTCGATGTTAGGTCCGGATTGTCCGTCACCATCGAACATGTCGAAGTCCATTTCGCCCATTAGTATTATCTCCTCAAAGTCGATGTCGGGGATGCGTTTTTGCACCTTTTTCGCCTCGCTTTTGTATAGCGCGGGGTCGTCCGATTTCAGTTTTTTGAGCAGCGCGGCGAGTTGCGGCATCTTTCTCAACATTTGCTCTTCGCCCATTTCTCCCGATTCGGTGAGTTTCAGCATCGCTTCGAGGCAGTTGGTTGCGGCTGTGGCAAGCAGTTGTGCCGATGCGCTCTCTATATTGTCGTAAACGGTTGTTGTGGCGTCGACAATGGCGCTCCAATCGGCTTTCTTAGCCAATTCCTCAATATTTTTAATCTCTGAATTATCCATTTCTAAGCAGTTTAGTGATTCTCAAATTTAGCATTTTTGGCATATATAAAACAAAAATAGCTTGCCCACGTCTGTTTCGACATGAATTATAGTCAGGAAGATTTTTTATTTGAAATGGTTTCGCTTGCGCGGAAATATTTTCTAAATCAGCATCTTCCTCAGCTCGTCGCACGATTCCGCAGGGTTTTCGCGGTCGAAGTCGAACACTTTGAAGCCGAAATCAGCGGCAGCAACAGTGTTCACAGGTTTGTCATCGATGAAGAGTGTTTCGGCGGGATTGAGTCCGAACTTGTTGGTTATCAGCTCGTATATGGCGCGTTCGGGTTTAATCAGATTGTAGTAGCACGAAATCACTTCGCCATCGAATTCTTTGAGAATCGGGTATTTGCGGAAGTCGGAAATGAACTCGAACGACATATTCGACAGCACATACAGTTTGTAACCGGCGTTTTTAAGTTGACCTACCAGCTCGCTTGTGGCAGCCACGGGGCGTGTTTGCGAGATTGCCTCGCGCAGAATCTCATCGCAGTGATTGTAAGGCATTTGCATCACATCCGATATGGTCGAAACCGTTTCTTCCCACGTTTGGGTGCCGCGGTCGAATTCAAGCCAGAAGCGCGGAGTGGGAGTGGCGTGAATTATTTTCCAAAAGGCAAGCAAATCGCTAGAGCACAACTTTTTGTCGCGCGAGAAAACCACACCGCCCAAATCGAAGATAACGTTTTTCATTCGCTGATACTCTTTTTCTTGCTGAAAATGCCGCCTGTGGCCTTGCCGAACAGCTTTATGAAATCTTTTTCGATAGCCGTTATGATTGGTTTCTGAATCTCGTCGTTATAGATGATGCTTAACGATGCCGGCTGCACTTCGATGTTCAGCATATCGTTGAAAATCACCGGCTCACCGTCGATA
>JAGCFC010000035.1 GCA_017650325.1 Salinivirgaceae bacterium
CGCGAGCACTTCCCGTCGAAAGAAGCCTGCACCGACTACACCAACGACATTGACGGCCCTGAGTCGTGCAACTCGTACAATATGCTGAAACTCACCGAAGACCTTTTCACAACCGAACCGCAGGCTCGCTACGCCGACTACTACGAGCGCACAATGTTCAACCACATTCTGTCGACTCAGAATCCCGAACACGGTGGTTATGTGTACTTTACATCGGCTCGTCCGCGCCACTACCGCGTCTATTCAGCACCAAATATGGCAATGTGGTGCTGCGTTGGAACAGGTATGGAAAATCACGGAAAATACAACCAATTCATCTATACTCGCAACGACAACAAACTGTATGTCAACTTGTTTATGGCATCGGAACTCGATTGGAAGGACCGCGGAATCAAAGTCCGTCAAGAGACTGATTTCCCGTTCGGCGAGCAATCGAAAATAACAGTAACCGACTGCAAATCAGCCTTCGACCTTATGTTGCGCTATCCCGAATGGGTTGCCAAAGACGAGTTCAAGGCAAGCCTGAACGGACAGCCGATTGAGATCGACGCCGAACCGTCGTCATACATCAGCATCAGCAACCTGAAAAAAGGTGACGTTCTGGAAGTTACATTCCCAATGCACACAAGCATAGAGCGAATGCCCAACGTGCCGCAGTATGTTGCTATTATGCACGGCCCGATTCTGCTTGGAATGAAAACCGGCACCGAAGATATGACCGGCCTGATTGCCGACGACGGCCGCTGGGGACAATATGCAAGCGGCGAGCTGCTGCCAATTGACAAGGCGCCGATTATCATCGAAGACGACCTTGAGAACATCGGTAGCAAGTTGCAACCAATTGAAGGCAAACCACTTCACTTCAAGTTGAACGCCCGCCTGGAAAACCCGATTGACGGCGAACTTGAACCGTTCTTCGGCATCCACGATTCGCGCTATATGATATATTGGCTGGCACTTACAAGCAACGGCTACAAATCGTACATCGACTCGCTGGCAGGCATTGAGCGCGAGAAAATCAAACTGAAACAGCGCTCAACTGACTTTGTATCGCCCGGCGAGCAACAGCCCGAAACCGACCACGCTATGCAGTCCGAAAAATCGCACACGGGCAACACCCAAAACGTCTTCTTCCGCACGGCAAGCAACGGCGGCTTCTTCAGCTACGATATGGCCACCCAATCGCGCACCGACCTTGCGCTCTACGTCAAATACTGGGGTGTGAACGACTGGGGCAACAAGGTTTTCGACATCCTAATCGACGACGAGAAACTGACAACCGTGAACAACATAAAACGCTGGAACACATCGCAGTTCAAGACCGAAGAGTACCCGATTCCGGCATCGATGCTGAAGGGCAAAAAGAGCGTGCGCGTGAAATTCCAAACCAATCAGGGCACTGAAATTGGCGGAATTTATGAGGTGCGGTTGGTGAAGAAATAATTCGACGATATGAAAAAACGACTTCTAATTCTGGCTTTTGCGCTACCGACGGCGCTTTTCGGACAAAACGAAAATTCAGGTGAAACTAAAATTGATATTCAGTTCTACACCCCTGACATTGTGCGAGTTACCAAAACGCCCGCAAACTCTGTCAGCACACAGCCCAACCTTGTGGTAACACTTTCGCCGCAAGAGGTGAACGTGAAAAAAACTTCGTCGGGCGGAATAACCACTTATGCGTCTGACAAACTGAAAGTTACCGTTGACCAAAACGGCAAAGTGTCGTTCTCGGCGTTGAAAGGCAGCAAGCTGTTGGAAGAAAACGCATACAGTTTTTCGCCAATAACCGAAGGCACCGACAAGGGTAGTTTCAAGATTTCGCAGTCGTTCAAACTTGCTGCAAATGAGATGGTTTACGGCGTGGGAACAATTCAAAACGGCAAACTTGAACGCAACAACACCGAAACTCTCATTGAGCAGAGCAATCTCGAAGATTTTCAGAATGTTATACAGTCGATAAAAGGCTGGGGAATCTATTGGGACAACTATTCGCGCGGAAAATATTCCGAAAAGAACGCAGTAATGACCCTTGAAGGCGAAGTCGGCGATGCTATCGACTATTATTTTATGTATGGCGGCTCGCCCGACGGCGTTATTGCGCTTATGAGGCAGCTTTCGGGCAAAGTTCCAATGTTCCCGCTCTGGACGTTCGGATATTGGCAGAGCAAAGAACGATACAAAACTCAGGACGAGATTGTCGGCGTGGTGGAAAAATACCGCGAACTTGGCGTGCCTCTCGACGGCATTATTCAAGATTGGCAATATTGGGGCAACAATTATCTGTGGAATGCAATGGACTTTTTATCAGAGAGTTTCCCCGACGGCAAGGGAATGATAAAGCGAATCCACGATATGAACGCCCACATTATGATTTCAATCTGGGCAAGTTTCGGACCTATGACAATGCAATTCAAGGAGTTGGGGCAGGACAACCTCTTGTTTACATTCGGCACCTGGCCGCAGAGTGGAATTTCGCACATTTGGCCGCCCGTAATGGATTATCCCTCAGGCGTTAAGGTTTACAATCCTTTCCCGCAAAAATCGAAAGACATTTACTGGAAATACCTCAAAAAGCTCTACGATTATGGTATCGACGCTTGGTGGATGGACTCTACCGACCCCGACTGCTTCTACCCCACCGACGATGATTATGAGTTCCCAACAGGTTTCGGCTCGTTCCGCAAAATGCGCAACGCATTCCCATTGGCAACTGTCAGCGGAATTTACGAAAATCAACGCAAAGTGTCAGAAAAACAGAGAGTTTTCATAATGACACGCTCGTCGTATGCGGGACAGCAGCGCTACGGCTCGAATATGTGGAGTGGCGATGTGGCTTCGTCGTGGGATATGCTCCGCAAGCAGATTCCCGCAGGATTGAACTACACGCTCACAGGTAACCCGAACTTCAACACCGATATAGGCGGATTTTTCTCGGGCTCGTACAATGTTCTCGGCCCCGCTTCTGGCGCGAAAAACCCACAATTTCAAGAACTTTACGTGCGCTGGATGCAGTACGGATTGTTTAATCCTGTGTTCCGTTCGCACGGTGCAGATACGCCGCGTGAGATTTATCAGTTTGGCTCGAAGGGCGAACCAATCTACAACGCCATAGAATCAACAATCAATCTTCGTTATACGCTCATTCCTTACATTTATTCGCTGGCTTGGCAGGTTACCAAAAACGATGCAAGTTATATGATGCCGCTCTTTGCTTATTATCCAAACGACGCTAAAACTCAGACACTTGCAGACGAGTTTATGTTTGGAAAATCGATTCTTGCCGCACCCGTGGTTTCACCTCAATACACTGAGGAAAAGATTATCAAAATTGACGAGATGACTGGCTGGAACAAGCAAGAGACTGGCAGCGTAAAAGGTTATCCGTCAGTAGATTTCACAGTTAAAAAGACTGCCGAAAAATATCTTCCGAAAGGCGACAACTGGTATTATTTCTGGGACAACAAACTCTACACTGGCGGACAAACCGTCAAGGTGGAGACCACAATTGACCACACCCCTATTTTTGTAAAGGCGGGCAGCATAATTCCGTTTGCCCAAACTGCTCAAAACACAGTAGAGCAGCGTTTCGACACTCTCACAATCAAAATCTATCCTGGAAAAGATTGTACCTTTGAACTTTACGAAGACGAGGGCGACAATTACAACTACGAGCGTGGCGAATATTCAATCATAAAATTTGTATGGAACGACAAGTCGCAACAGCTTGCAATTCAGCAACGTAACGGCTCGTTCAAAGGAATGTTGCAAAACCGCACATTCAAAGTTATCCGCGTCGATAATGGCAAATCGACTGATGTTCAATACAATGGCGAGGAGATTTCGGTAAAGATATAACGAAGTGAATGTCAATAGCAAACATGTGATTTTAAGCAAAATAGCACTAATAACGGTGCTATTTTGGTTTGTCACATTCACATTCCAACGATTCAAACTCTACACCTGCGAATCGGACCATTTGTTTTTGTTCGATGCCGACTGGATTCTGCAAAACCTGATTGCGCCTGGTGGTATCAATCTGATAATCACCTCTTTCCTAACGCAGTTTTTCAAGTTTCCGATATTGGGGACAATTATAGTCGCCATAATTTACGCAGCCGCGTTTGTTTGCCTTAAACTACTGATTTCAAACTCGATATGGAAAGAAAAGCAGAATGGTCTGCTACTGATTCCGATAGGCTTTTTGATGTTGTGCGTGGAAGAGCCGTTATATAGTTTACGCGGCCACACAGCGTTTATCATTTGTTTGATTGTTAGTATTTTATATCAACAATTTATCTGCCGCCACCAAAGGTGCAGCCTTGCCGCAACGGTGCTATGCGCCATACTTTTATACCTTGCCGCAGGCTCGGTGGCGCTGCTATTTGCCGCTATTGTCTTGACTATCGACATTCTGCAAAAGCGGAAACCAATAAACGGACTTGCCGCAATTGCCACCGTATTTGCTTGTGGATTTGTATTTTACCTTACGGAATCGTACGTTTCGTTTGCCGAAGCCATACTGCCGATGCAATACTACAACTGGCCAACTTCGGGCCTGATTGCAACTTGCGCCTGGCTGTCCGTGCCGACAGTAATCGCAGCTTCAAATTTCATTCATAATCAACGTTTTGACCACATTGCACATATTCTCACAATTGTCGTTTTCGGCTTTGCATTGAACCAAATACACGACAAAAAAACGTATAAATTGCAGCACGAGAGCTATTTAGCCGATAATTGCCGTTGGGACAATATTATAAAGTTGAACTCGCATAACAATGTGAAAACCAATTTTATAAGTTACACCAATCTGGCGCTTGCAATGCAGGGGCAACTGCTCGACCGAATGTTTGAGTTCAATCAGCAACTGCCAACGCAGCAAAACAACTCACGCACAGTCAGAAACGAAACTTTCCACCTCAAAAGTCTCGCCTACTTCTTAAGCGGACACGCGGCCGAAGCCCGTCAGGCGGCATTCAACAGCGCACTCATAACGCCTGGAGGTGTCGAGCCTCACGATTTTTTGCGGCTTATTGCCATAAACAAATCGTTTGGCGCCGACGATGTGAGCCGCAAATATGCCAACGTCCTCAACAAAACGTTGTTTTACAGACAGAAAGCCGCCGCCGCTTTGGCCGATACCAACGTTACGCGACTGCCTCAAAACAGCACTTTTTGCGAGATTGACGGACTGTCGGCCGACTATCGCGAGATTGTTGCGGCCAACCCCGAAAACACTGTAGCACAGCAATTTTACATTGCCCACATACTGGTTACAGCCAATAAAAAACGGTTGAGTGAATATTTAGATGACAATGCTGGGAAACCGACACACACGCGGATTCAAGAAGCCTGCACCATTATGTTCACAACCGAAGAATGTGGGCAATTAGGTGTAAACGAATCAGTTATAAATGACTTTGAAGCACTGAAAAAAGGTCGGGGAATAAACGACTTTTACAAAACATATTGGTATTACATTGCTTACCTAAATAAAACTATGGGGCAAAAATGAAAAAATGTGCCATTATCATATTGTCAATCATTGCGTTGGCCTCGTGCTCAACTTCGGTAAACAATGCCGTGCAAACCGATATTGATGTACCGATTTATCCTGATTACAAAGGCGTTACAATTCCGTGCAACATTGCGCCAATCAACTTTTCGGTTGCCGATAGCATTCAAGCCGACGCTCTGCTTATTTCGGCAAACGGCGACACACTAACAGTTGGAATATCAGACGGTTGTGTTGACATACCAATTAAACAATGGCGGTCGTTTTTAGCCGACAAGGGCGGCAGCACGCTCACATTCACCGTCTGCAAGAAAAACAACGAACAATGGACCGCCTACAAGCCTTTCAACGTTGAAGTATCAGCCGACTCAATTGACAAAACGCTGGTTTACAGGTTAGTTCCGCCTGGATACGAGATTTGGAACCGAATGGGAATCTATCAGCGCAACCTTGAGTCGTTCGACGAGCGGGCAATCTACGAAAACCGCTATGGCAAAGGCAATTGCGTCAACTGCCACTCGTTCTGCGCCAACAG
>JAGCFC010000243.1 GCA_017650325.1 Salinivirgaceae bacterium
CCCGCCGGTCCGCAAGGTCCCGCTGGTCCGCAGGGCGAAAAAGGTGACCCGGGCACTGGTTTGACAAATAAAGGCTCATGGACATCGGGAGAAACTTATAAAGCTGGCGACTACGTCTTTGCACACAGCGCCAACAGTGACAATGTAAACTCGATGTGGATTGCGCAAACAGCATCTTTCACATCGACTAGCCAACCGAAAAACGACCCCAGCAACTGGGTAGAATTCCAAGCGCCCAAAGGCGACAAAGGTGACAAGGGAGAACCGGGCGAACAAGGCCAACCTGGCGTGCAAGGTATACAAGGTCCTGCCGGCCCACAAGGTTCCACAGGCCCGCAAGGTCCCGATGGCCCGCAGGGTCCTGCAGGCCGTGATGGCATGCAGGTGATAGGTACCCGAGGCCAGACACTTGTGCACGATGGCACCGACTGGGTTGCCACCGACCAGTTCAAGATGATAGACAATGCACTCGAGATAAAGGAGCAGGCGACATCAACCGATGAGGAGGCCATATTTGCCGTACGCGACAAAGATGGAAACATCGTATTCGCTGTGTATCCAAACGGGGTGCGTGTATATGTTGACGAAAATGACAGCAAGGCCAAACGCAGTGGACTTATCGTTACCGGTCGCAACACGAAAGATGAAGGCGAGAAGGATTATCTGATAGTCAACCCTACTGGTACACAAGTCATTGTAGACGAGAACGACGGGAAAGCCAAGCGTAGTGGTCTTATTGTAACGGGCCGTAATACCAAAGGCGAAACCGAGCAAGATTATCTGATAGTTAACCCCACCGGTACTCAAGTTATTGTAGATGAAAATGATGGCAAGGCCAAACGAAGCGGTCTGATTGTAACCGGTCGTAATACCAAAGGCGAGACAGAGCAGGATTATCTGATAGTTAACCCCACTGGTACTCAAGTCATTGTTGATGAGAACGACGGGAAAGCCAAGCGCAGTGGTCTGATTGTAACCGGTCGTAACACTAAAGGTGAAACCGAGCAGGATTATCTGATAGTCAATCCCACTGGTACTCAAGTCATTGTTGATGAGAACGACGGGAAAGCCAAGCGCAGTGGTCTGATTGTAACCGGTCGTAACACTAAAGGTGAAACCGAGCAGGATTATCTGATAGTCAATCCCACTGGTACTCAAGTTATTGTGGATGAGAATGATGGTAAGGCCAAGCGTAGTGGTCTGATTGTAACTGGTCGTAATACCAAAGGCGAAACCGAGCAAGATTATTTGATAGTTAACCCCACTGGTACTCAAGTTATTGTAGATGAAAATGATGGCAAGGCTAAACGCAGTGGTCTGATCGTCACGGGCCGTAATACCAAAGGTGAGGCAGATCAAGACTACCTTATTGTCAACCCCACCGGTACGCAGGTTATTGTGGACGAGAACGATGGCAAGGCTAAACGCAGCGGTCTGATTGTAACTGGCCGCAACACCAAAGGTGAAACCGAGCAGGATTATTTGATAGTCAACCCCACTGGTACACAGGTTATTGTTGATGAGAACGACGGAAAAGCCAAGCGCAGTGGTCTGATTGTCACAGGCCGCAACACTAAAGGCGAGACAGATCAAGACTACATGATAGTCAACCCGTCTGGTACAAATATCATAGTTGACGACGAGCTTGAAGGTGATTCAAAAGTTCCGCGTAGCGGTTTTGTAGTTACCGGGCGTGCTACCAAAGGCGACACACCGACTAACTATCTGAAAGTGGCTACCGACGGTACACAAGTGCGGTTTGACAATGACGAATCAAAAGAGAAACGCAGCGGCCTGATCGTTACCGGACGTTCTGCCACCAAAGAGGGCGAAGAGTCTGATGTTCTTGAAGTTACAGCCGATAGCACGCGCGTTTATGTTTCTGGCGGAAGCAGCAAGAGCGGATTCGGTGTTGAAGGCAAGGCTGGAGCAGGTGGCAAGAGCGGATTTGCAGTTTCGGAGAAGGGCGCAAATGGCAATGCAGGCTATATGAATGTTACCTCGGAAAACTTCTTTGCCGGTTATAATGCTGGAAAAGTCACCACAGGCGACAACAATACTTTTGTGGGCAACAATGCCGGTCTTGCTAACACCGAAGGTTCAAGCAATGTTATTTTGGGAACAGGCGCCGCACAGGAAGCAAAACGTATGGACCGCACCATTGCAATTGGCGAGCAGTCAGGTTGGGGAAGCGAAGATACAGAATCATCAGATAATGTGTTTATTGGTTTTAAATCCGGTTTTGCTAACAAAAAGGGATTTCACAATGTATTTTTAGGTAACGAGGCTGGTTTTTCCAACATCGAAGGCAATCGCAACTTATTCTTAGGCAACCAGGCAGGCAAATTACTCACCTCGGGTGAGTACAATGTATTGTTAGGTGATAATGCAGGAGGAAATTCTAATGGCAGTTACAACATTCTCATTGGCCCCGATGCCGGACTCAATACCACAGGAAACAGCAACGTTATGATTGGTGTTGATGCTGGTACAGCCAACACAACAGGAAACAGTAACGTTATGATTGGCGATGCCTCTGGTACAGCCAACACCACAGGTGAAAACAATGTGTTTTTGGGTTACCGTGCCGGATACACCAACACCACTGGCGAAAGCAACGTTTTCTTAGGCAGCGAGGCTGGTAAATTCACCGATGCAAGCAACAATGTTTTCCTTGGCAACGAAGCAGGTTTTGGTATAGAAGGTAAAAGTTCTGGTGAAAACAACGTTTTCTTGGGCAGTAGTGCTGGTCATAACAACACAACTGGCAGCAACAATGTCTTCTTGGGTAACAATGCGGGGCACGATAATAAAATAGGAAAAAACAATGTATTTATTGGCAATGCAGTAGGGTACAAAAACGGTTATTCCATAATCAAAATGACAGCTCCAATAGACAATCCTGATAATATCACATTTTCTCCAACCGACGAAGAAATAGAAGACTATCAAATAGATCAGAATAATGCTACAGTATCTACTACAGCAGTTCCTTATAGCAATGTGTTTATAGGTGACAGCGCAGGTCATGCCAACGAACTTGGCACACACACAGTGGTTATAGGAACCAGCGCAGCTTCACAAGCAAAAGCCATGTATCAGTCTATTATAATCGGAGATAGAGCCGGCTTAGGAAATGATAGAAGCTATCACCAAAACGATATTTTTATTGGAGTCGAAGCCGGACTCAAGAATGTTGGGGGATACAAAAATATTTATATAGGAAATCAGGCTGGTAAAACAATAACAGGCGGTTATTCCAATGTTGTTTTAGGAGATAAAGCCGCTGCCAATACTCGAATTATGAACAGGTCGGTGGCCATTGGCGATGAAGCCGGATATGGATCTGGTAATGGAACTTCGCCGGGCTGCCAATTAAATGTATTTATTGGCTCTAAGGCTGGTCGAAATAATACTAATAGTTGGGATAATGTTTTTGTTGGAGCCAGTGCCGGCGAGAGCAATACCACAGGTGTGAACAATGTTGCTGTAGGTTCAGGTGCAGGAGCATCCAACATTAAGGGGGCAGATAACGTTTTTGTAGGCAAATATGCGGGGGTACATTTAAAAGAATATAAGAACTCGGTAGTAATTGGTTCTGATGCTGGTGCTTGTACATTTGATGCTGCTGCTGCCGCCACGGGCAATACTGGAGGAGCTGTGTTTATCGGACATCAGGCTGGTTATAATAATACTAACGGCCATTACAATGTGTTTATTGGTGAACAAAGCGGTTATACTAATACAAAAAGTACGTTTAACGTGTTTATCGGATATAAGGCCGGCAACAAAACAAATGGTACTACCAATAGGCAATATACAGATCCTATAACAGGAAACAAATTTTATGAAACGCAAGGGTCGGCCAATGTGTTTATAGGTGAGACTTCCGGATTCAGCAACACCACTGGCTCTCACAATGTATATCTCGGAGCTAATGCTGGTTATCAAAATCAGACAGGTAATAACAATGTATTCATTGGATATAATGCGGGATTAAACGAAACGGGCAGCAACAAACTCTACATTGACAACAGCGAAACTACAACACCGCTTATTTATGGTAATTTCAGCAACGATGAATTGACAATTAATGGAGACCTTAATGTTACAGGCGCAACAACTTTCAGTGGCGGAGTTAACACTACAGGCGCAATATCAGGAGGAAGTCTATCTATAGCAAAGTCAAGCAGTAGCAGTGCCCCAACCACCGTAGATACAAAGGCTGTAAATGTAGAACTTACAACATACCCGAATGGTGACAAAAATCAGTGGGGTATATACAGTAGAGTAGAAGGCTTGCGCTCAAATTATGGTTATTACAAAGCCGTTTACGGTGAAGCTAACGGAGGATACCAAGCAGTTGGTGTTAAGGGTGTTGGCCAAGGTAGTGAATCTGGTAAAGGTTATTATGGAGTTTGGGGTGAAGCCATAGGAACTTCAGCAGGGAATAACTATGGAGTTTATGCCAGCGCGACAGGCACAACAACAAACTATGGCCTTTATGCCACAGCAAGCGGCGGCACCACTAACTGGGCAGGTTATTTTAATGGAGATGTTAAAGTGACAAAACCAGCCAGTTCATCCGAATCTCCTACAACTACCGAGACAAAGGTATTAAACGTAGAGCTTACTACGTATGTCAACAACGACAATATTTGGCAAAACGGAATATACAGCAAAACAAATGCGCTCAATCAAGATAATTATGGAAGGTGCGTTGCAATTAATGGTGAGGCTACGGGTGCCGGTTGGGCGAATTACGGAGTATACGGATATGCACATACTACCCATTGTAATTATGGAGTATTGGGTTTTGCAGAAGGCGGCAGCACAAATTATGGAGTATATTCTAACGGTCAAGCCGGTGGCACAACCGGGTGGAACACTTCGAGTGATGCCCGCTTAAAGAAAGATGTTCAACAACTTACTGGCGCATTGGACAAGGTATTGAAACTCCGTGGTGTTACATATTATTGGAAGAACAAAGAAGAAATGGCCGCCGCTAAAGGCGTATCTGTTGATAAATTTGATTATGGATACGACGACAAGAAGCACATTGGTGTGATAGCGCAAGAACTTGAGGCAGAATATCCGGAACTTATCTACACCGATGGCGATGGATTTAAATCAGTTGAGTATTCAACACTCACTCCAATCCTTATCGAGGCCGTGAAAGAGCTGAAAGCTGAGAAGGATGAACTGCAAACAACCGTTGCAAACCAGCAGCAACAGATTGACGAGCTGAAACGCATGGTTGAGGAGTTAATGAAGAATAAATAATAAGAGAAGAATAGAGTTTTTCATAATGGTTTGAGAAAAGGCTACAGCCGTGAGGTTGGGGCCTTTTTATTTTTAAGAAACGGTTCAAATAGCAATCGTTAAATAACGGATAATAAATTTTATATAAAACTATTACCCATCATTTTACAAAAAAACGCCGAAGGCGTGGCATATCATAGGCCGGGGTGTAAACTCTGGAAATTATAGCAATTACCGCATAGAACGCCGAAAGCGTGACACAATCCATTTATTGCGATATGTGGTGCTCTAAAAGGGCAATATTTCCGTAGCCCAAGGCAAGCGCAACGGCGCTTTGGGTAACGTTGGCGCCCTACAGGGACAAATCATTTTTTACTTACAAAAAAACAGCGCCCCGAAGAAACCCTCAGAGCGCCGTTTTCAATCAATCAATTATTCACGCATTCAATCAATCAGTGATTGCTAAAACAATGTGAAAGCCACTGTCAAGCCGGCCATCACAATCGAAACCATGCTCATCAGTTTGATAAGAATGTTAAGTGATGGGCCCGAAGTGTCTTTGAACGGGTCGCCAACGGTGTCGCCAACAACGGTTGCCTTGTGGCAGTCGGAGCCTTTGCCGCCGAAGTTGCCTTCCTCAACATATTTCTTCGCATTGTCCCAGGCACCGCCTGCATTGGCCATAAACACAGCCAGTACAAATCCGCAGCCTAGTCCGCCAATGAGCAGACCAAGAACGCCACCCACGCCAAGAACCACGCCGACAACTATCGGAACAATGATTGCCAGCAGCGACGGGAACAACATCTCGTGCTGTGCGCCTTTGGTCGAAATCTCAACGCAGCGAGCGTAATCGGGGTCGGCTTTGCCTTCCAGAATGCCCTTAATGGTGCTGAATTGACGGCGAACCTCCTCAACCATCTTCTGTGCGGCACGTCCTACAGCATTCATTGTCAAGCCACAGAACAAGAACGCCATCATTGCGCCAATGAAAACGCCCACCAGCACAATCGGGTTCATCAGGTTCACGTTGTAAGCCTCCATAAAGTCGATGAGCGTTGCCTTTGCAGCCTCAACGCCGTTAGGCAGAGTCTCACCTACGCGGATGAGCGCCATCTTGATCTCCTCAACATACGAAGCCAGCAGAGCCAGAGCCGTCAATGCGGCCGAGCCGATGGCGAATCCCTTGCCTGTAGCGGCTGTTGTGTTGCCCAGAGCGTCGAGAGCGTCGGTGCGTTTGCGAACTTCAGGTTCCAGACCGCTCATTTCAGCGTTACCGCCAGCGTTGTCGGCAATCGGGCCGTAAGCGTCGGTTGCAAGTGTGATGCCCAGTGTCGAGAGCATACCCACAGCCGCAATACCAATGCCGTAAAGTCCCATCGACAGGTTGGTAGCAGTGAATTCAACATTGAAGCCGTTGGCGCACAAGTACGAAAGAATGATAGCGGCGCCCACAGTCACAACCGGAATAGCCGTCGAAATCATGCCCAAGCCCAAGCCCGAGATGATAACCGTTGCCGGACCAGTCTGCGAGCTTTCGGCAACTTTCTGTGTTGGCTTGTAAGTTTGTGATGTATAATATTCAGTTGATTTACCGATGATTACGCCGGCCAGCAGACCAACAACCACCGAGAATGAAATACCAACCCAGTTTTCGATTCCAAGAGCCCAAAGAATAAAGAAGGTTGCGGCTGCAATCAGCACAGCGGCCGTGTTTGTGCCGCGGCTTAAGGCCGAAAGCAACTCCTTCATTCCGGCTTCTTCTTTTGTCTTGACAACAAAAATGCCGATGATAGACAGAACAACACCAAAGGCTGCAATCAGCGATGGTGCCAGAACGGCTTTTAACTGCATTCCCTCAACGGCCGATGTCGCGAAAGCGGAAGCGCCAAGAGCCATTGTTGCCAGAATCGAACCAGCGTACGACTCGTAAAGGTCGGCGCCCATACCGGCCACGTCACCAACGTTATCACCCACGTTGTCGGCAATGGTAGCCGGGTTGCGCGGGTCGTCTTCCGGAATATTGTATTCGGTTTTGCCCACAAGGTCAGCGCCAACATCGGCAGCTTTAGTGTAGATACCGCCACCCACGCGGGCAAACAGAGCCTGCGTTGATGCACCCATGCCGAAGGTCAGCATTGTTGTGGTGATGATAATCAAGTGGTGTTCTTCAGGAATGAAATGGTTAAGAACCAGGAACCAAACCGAAATGTCGAGCAGAGCCAAGCCTACAACCACCAGCCCCATAACTGCGCCCGAACGGAAAGCCACTTTAAGGCCGCTGTTGAGTGAGCTGCGGGCTGCGTTGGCTGTACGTGCCGATGCGTAGGTGGCAGTCTTCATGCCGAAGAAACCAGCCAAGCCCGAGAAGAAACCGCCTGTCAGGAACGCGAACCAAACCCACGAGTTCTGCAGTCCGAAGACCGACATAACGCCGAAAAGCACGGCCAGCACCACAAAGACGATAATCACCACTTTGTACTGCTGTTTCAGATAGGCCATGGCGCCTTTGCGCACATGAGCGGCAATCTGCTGCATAAGCTCGGTGCCCTCGCTTTCTTTCATCATTTGGCGGAAGAAGATGTAAGCGAAACTCAACGCCACAACCGATGCCGCCAGAACAACATAAATCAAATTTTCCATAATCCTAATAATTAAGGTTTTATACAATAAAATCGATATTCCTGTCAGCCGTAAGGCCAAACCGGGAAACACAATTCTAAAGGTAGGAATATAAAGTGAAAGTTGTATGCGATTCGGAATTTTACGGCAAACTCTTATTTTTGGCGTCAAAATCAGGGACTTGAATGTAGTATTAATGGCATTACGGTGGCTACGATAAGCTCAGCCACCGAATAGCGATGCCTGAGCTTGTCGAAGGCAGAGCGTTAAAAAGAAAGATTATGAAAGGTTATATGTACATATTACTCTGCAACGATGGCAGTTATTACACAGGAAGCACTTACGATTTGGAGCGCCGTATAGCAGAGCATTTCTCAGGGCAGGGGGCCAACCACACAAAGAAGCATCCACCCGTTAAATTATTGTATTACGAAGAGTTCCAAAGAATTGATGAGGCTTTTTATAGGGAAAAGCAAGTACAAGGCTGGAGCCGCAAAAAGAAAGAAGCATTGATAAATGGACAATACGACAAATTGCCAGAATTATCGAGATGCTACTCGCAGAAGGAAGCGGTGGCTTCGTCAAGCTCAGCCACCAGTCTGGTCGTTGATCTTGTCGAAACGACCGATGCAAATCCAGTCACCGAGTAGCGATGCATGAATGTAACAAAACAACACCTAACACCCAACACCCAAAAACTATGGAATGTCGCCCAGGATGTGCCGCCTGCTGCACAGTTATTTCGATTAGTTCGCCCATTCCGGGAATGCCAAACGGCAAACCTGCGGGCGTGCGCTGCGTCAATCTCGACGACGATTTGCGCTGCAAGATTTTCGGTCGCCCCGAGCGTCCGCGCATTTGCGGCGCCTTTCAACCCGACCCGCTCATCTGTGGTCAGTCGCGGGCCGAGGCTGTCCGCATAATGGCCGACCTCGAAGGTATTGATGCTGAGCAGTTTTTCGAAAAATAATGAGGCGAGCGCAAGTCGCAGTATCTTGTTTGCGTTTATGTTTTTAGTTTGCATTTGATTTTTTCTTGTAGCTTTGGCGCTTCGGTATGAGACGGTTACTTTTTTCGATATTGGCGGTTTTTACAGCAGCAACTTCCTGGGGGCAGTTGTCATTTGGTGTAAGAGCCGGGTTCGGTTCATACGGGGCTGATTTCGAGCCGCCTTCGCTAACCCGCAACCAAGTGCCGCTTTACGAGCCGAGTTTCGGATTTGTCGGCATTTTCAACGACAAAAGCAACGCTGGCGTGCAAGTGGAGGTGAACTACGCCATTAAGGGCTGGCACGAGCGTGACAAGGATGACAGCAACATGGAGTACAAACGAGAGTTGAGTTATCTCGAAATACCGGTAATGACTCATTTTGAAATAGGAAGAAGCTGGTTTCGCGTATATGGTCTGATAGGTCCGTACATTGCTTTCAAGCAGAGCGAGAAAGAGACAATCAAAAACTACGACGAGTATATTTATTTCAGCCCTAACGATTTGTATCATCAGAAAGTGCGCGATATCGATTTTGGTAATAAGGTCGGTTTGGGATTTAGAATCAATTTTTGCACACGCTTTTCATTCTTTACCGATGTTCGTTACGATCTTGAGGTTGCTGGCGGTCAGAACATTTTCAAAAAACAGCCGAACGGCATTCAGGCTTCGCGCTTGACCGAATTGGGCGGTTCAATTGGGCTGGTGTTTAATCTCCGGTCGCAGAAAACCACCGAGGAAAAAGAATATTATGTGCCTAAAGAGGGCATCAACGACGGAATGGATTATTAGTCGGAAAGGCATCGTTAGGCAGTTTCTGTAGCGGATAATGTTTTCTGTTGGCGATTGTGTTTTTCTGTTAGTGTTTTTAGTTATATTTGCCGCTTGGTTAGTGAACAACACTAAAGTTATAATTTTTAACAAATTAGTAATATGAACTTTACACACGAAGTACAAGGTATGGTTTGCGTAGCACAAGGCGCCAACCATGGCCCGGCCCCGATTCCTGAAGAGGGAAAATGGGTGAAGGCAAAAGAAATCAAAGATATCAGTGGTTTCACCCACGGTATCGGCTGGTGCGCTCCTCAGCAGGGTGCCTGCAAACTTTCACTGAACGTTAAGGAAGGTGTCATTCAAGAGGCTTTGGTTGAGACAATCGGCTGCACCGGTATGACTCACTCGGCAGCTATGGCAGCTGAAATTCTTCCGGGCAAAACCATCCTCGAGGCTCTGAACACCGACTTGGTTTGCGACGCTATCAACACCGCAATGCGCGAGTTGTTCCTGCAGATTGTTTACGGTCGCACACAGAGCGCCTTCTCTGAAGGTGGCTTGACCATCGGCGCTGGCCTTGAAGACCTTGGCAAAGGCCTTCGCGGTATCACCGGCACACTCTACGGCACATCGGTTAAAGGTCCACGCTACTTGGAGATGGCCGAAGGCTACATCACCAAAATCGGTTTGGACAAGAACAACGAGATTATCGGCTACCGCTTTGTAAATCTTGGTCGTATGATGGATATGATTAAGGGCGGTATGGACGCCAACGAGGCTCTCGAGAAGGCTTCGGGCAAATATGGCCGTATCGAAGAGGCTGTTAAAGAAATTGACCCACGTAAAGAATAGGAGGACACAGATATGGCAATTAGAGAAGTAAAATTCGAAAGTCAGGACCGTCGCGAGAAGCAGATTCTTGCTGCTTTGAACGCTAACGGCATTAAAAGTATCGAAGAGGCTAACCAAATCTGCGAATCTTATGGTTTGGACCCGTACAAAACCTGCGAGGACACACAGCCAATCTGCTTCGAGAACGCTAAATGGGCTTACGTTGTAGGCGCCGCCATCGCTCTGAAGAAGGGCTGCAAAAACGCCGCCGACGCCGCTGAGGCTATCGGCATCGGTCTGCAGTCGTTCTGCATCCCCGGCTCTGTAGCCGACGACCGCAAGGTTGGTCTGGGACACGGCAACCTGGCAGCACGTCTGCTCCGCGAAGAGACCAAGTGCTTCGCCTTCCTGGCAGGTCACGAGTCGTTTGCTGCCGCTGAGGGCGCAATCAAAATCGCCGCAAAGGCTGACAAGGTGCGCAAAGAACCTCTGCGCTGCATCCTGAACGGTCTGGGCAAGGACGCTGCTAAAATCATTTCGCGTATCAACGGTTTCACATACGTTCACACTGATTTCGACTACTTCACAGGCGAGCTGAAAGTGGTTGAGGAAATCAAATACTCTGACGGCGAGCGCGCTAAAGTACGTTGCTACGGCGCTAACGACGTTCGTGAGGGCGTGGCTATCATGTGGAAAGAGGGCGTTGACGTGTCGATCACCGGCAACTCAACCAACCCGACCCGCTTCCAACACCCGGTTGCAGGCACCTACAAGAAGGAGTGCACCGAGCGTGGCAAGAAGTATTTCTCGGTTGCATCAGGTGGCGGCACCGGCCGTACTCTGCACCCGGACAACATGGCTGCAGGTCCTGCATCATACGGTATGACCGACACAATGGGCCGTATGCACTCTGACGCTCAATTCGCTGGTTCATCTTCAGTTCCGGCTCACGTTGAGATGATGGGCTTCCTCGGAATCGGCAACAACCCGATGGTTGGTGCTACCGTGGCTGTGGC
>JAGCFC010000244.1 GCA_017650325.1 Salinivirgaceae bacterium
ATCAAGAAAGGACTGAAAAACCGCAGCGCGGAGGGCGAAAAGAAGAAACGCCGCTCGTTCCTCGACGTTATGCAGAGCGTTTACGACCGATTGCTCGAACGTGCTTTCAACCATCGTGGAGCGGTGATTCTCTGCGCGTTAGCCATCATCGGACTGTCGTTCTGGGGATTCACTACCATCGACCAGGCGCTGTTCCCGAAAGTTGAGCGCAACCAGTTTGCCGTTGAGGTTTATCTGCCAACGGGCGCATCGCTTGCGCAGACTGAAGCAGTGGTGGATAGTGTTGAGCAACTGCTACTTAACGACGACCGCGTTACCAAAGTAACGACGTTCATCGGCACCAGTTCGCCGCGATTCCACACCGTTTACGCGCCAAAAATGCCAGCGCCGAACTTTGGGCAACTGCTTGTGAATACCGTCTCGAACCAAGCCACCAAAGACATTGTAAGAGATTATGAATCAACCTATTCGAACCGCTATCCGAACGCATTCGTCAAATGGCGGATTCTGGCAATGCAGTTCACACCGTCGCCAATCGAAATTCGCATCTCATCGGACTCGATTAGCGACATCCATAAGGTTGAGGCTCAAGTGTTTGAAATCATCAACCGAACCGAAGGCATCAGTTGGGCGCGCTCCGACTGGGACCAGAAACAGCAGAACATCCGCATCGACGTTGACCGCGACAAAGCCAACCGTCTCGGTATATCGAAAAGCCTGATAGCCACATCGTTAATGGCGGGATTCGGTGGCCTGCCGCTCACCACCATCTGGGAAGGCGACTACCCCATCGACGTGCAGTTGACAATGAAGAACGACGGTGAGACCGAAGGCATTGAAACGCTGGAAAACAAATACATAGCATCGCCAAAAACGTTCAGCACCGTGCCTTTGCGCTCGATTGCCACACTGCGGCCCGAATGGAACGAGGGCACCGTGGTGCACCGCAACGGCGTGCCGACGCTCACCATCGCCATCGACGAGGAAGCGGGCTACGTGGCTTCGAACATCCTGAACGAACTTATGCCGCAGATTGCCGCTATCGACCTGCCGCTCGGCACGTCAATCAGTTACGGCGGCGACTACGAGGGTTCGGAAGAAGTGTTTGTACCAATGGGTATTGCGCTGGGATTGAGTATTTTACTCATCTTCTTCGTGCTGCTGTTCCAATTCAAGAAATTCAAAGTGGTGCTGCTCATTATGTCGGGAATGCTAATGACCATTCCTGGCGCCGTAATCGGCTTGAAACTAACGGGTTATCCGTTCAGCATCACCGCATTTGTGGGCATTACAAGCCTTTGCGGAATGATTGTCCGTAACGGCATTATCCTTATCGACTATGCACGCGAACTGCGTGACAAAGAGAAACTTATGGTGCGCGAGGCCGCCATTGCCGCTGGCAAGCGCCGTATGCGTCCAATCTTCCTGACATCGGCTGCGGCCGCAATGGGCGTTGTGCCAATGATTATCAGCCGCTCGCCGCTGTGGGGCCCGTTGGGAACGGTCATCTGCTTCGGCCTGCTCATCTCAATGGTGCTGGCGCTGTTTGTTCTGCCGATTCTTTACGACGTGTCGTACGACGACAAACTGAAGAAGCCTGGAATGTGGACCGTTCCGCATAACCCGAAATTCGCCAAATATTTTGTTTTGGCACTGATTATCGGCGCATCGGCTTTGACCGCACAAACAGTTGAGGCACAGCCGATAAGCCTCGATTCGTGCAAACGCGCCGCCCTTGTCAACAATCAGAAAATCAAGGATTCGGAATATGCGGTGGAGGCTGCCGAACAGCAGAAAAAAGAGGCTTTCACAAAGCATTTCCCGACGGTGAGCGCCAACGTGGTGGCAATGAAATCGGCCAATCCGCTAATGGAAATGGATATGTCGCAGGAAGGGCTGCTGTCGTCGAGCCCCACCTATAACAACCTAATGGCGCAGGCTGGACAACTTCAGCAAATGGAGGCTTCGGGACAGATTGCGCAACTGCAGCAGGCCGCAATGGCTGGCGACCAGGGCGCAATAGCCCAACTGCAGCAGATTCAGGAGTTGTCGACAGCGTTGCAGGGTATGCAGTCGCTAATGGGCTCAATGGAAGGCATTATGCCTATCATTCAGGAAGTTGCGGAAAGCAAAATGAACAGTCTCGACTATATGAACACGGCCGCCATTATGGTTGCGCTGCCAATCTATGCTGGCGGACGAATCAACAACGGCAACAAACTGGCCGCTCTGGGACACGAAGTAAGTCTGTATCAGAAAGATATGGCGGTTGACGAGGTGCTGCTGAAAACCGAACAACTCTACTGGACGCTGCAATCGCTTGTTGAGAAGGAAAAGACCGTGCAGAACTTCAAAAATCTGCTCGACACGCTCTGCCGCGACGTCAACAACTATATCGACGCTGGTCTGGCACAGAAAAACGACTTGCTGAAAGTGCAAATGAAGCAGAACGAACTTGAGGCCAACCAGCGCAAACTGCACAACGGCATTAACCTGACCAAACGCGCTCTGTGCCAGCATATTGGTATTACTTATACTGATAGCATTGAGTTTGAAAACGCCAACTTCGACCGCTTGGTAGAAGCCAGCAACAAATCGACTGAAGAACTTGTCGAGAATCGCAAAGAGTATCAACTGCTTAACAAGAATATCGAGGCGCAGGAACTGCAAAAGAAGATGATTCGCGGCGAGTATATGCCGCAACTTGCCGTTGTTGGCGCAGGCTACTGGCTCGATATGATGGACAACCGTTCAACCAACGCGCTGGGAATGGTCACATTGAGCATCCCGATTAGCGACTGGTGGGGCGGCAGCCATAAAATTAAACAGCAGAACTTGAAGATTGAGCAGGCCCGCACGCAGTTCAACGACAATGTAGAACTGCTCGGCCTTCAGATTCAGCAAGTTCGCGACGAGTTGGACGTGGCTGGATTCCAGATTTCGGTGTCGGAAAAGGCTGTAGAGCAAGCGCAAGACAACCTCAACGACAGCCAGAACAACTACCAGGCTGGCGTGATTGGAATGTCGGATTTGCTTGAGGCTCAAGCCACCTTACAGCAGGCCAGAGACAACCTGACAGAGGCCAACTGCAACTATCAGATTGCCGCGGCGAAGTATATGGTGGTGACTGGAAATTACAAGTAAGACTCCTTATAACAAAGCAAGCAGCCAAAACCTTTTGACGGTTTTGGCTGTTTCTTTTTATGTCAAGACCAAAATCATATAGCCATATAAAAACGCCTTAAACACGTAAATATATAGCATTCCAAACTGATTTCATCTGTTTAACAGACATGTCCAGACATTATCATCACAAATAATCTATCAAGAACAAATCTTGTCCATCAACAAAAAGGGCCGCCTTTGTAAGGCAGCCCTTTTCTTTTTTTTATTGGATATTGACTGAATCAATAAACCATAACTCGCTTAGCAACACCCGTTGCCTTATTGCGAAGAATTAATAATCCTTTTTCGAATTTACCCGACAATACAGAGAAATCACCATTGCTGATTTCTACAGTACCACGGTAAACACCCATAACGGAGAACACATCGAATACGCCATTGTTGTCATCTGCCGCATCATTATCGACACTCACTCCAGGATCGATAGCCACAGACTCATAATTAATCAAACGGTCTTCATCAATTGCAGATTCTGTGCTGAACAACACTTTGTCGATGTTGCCGTTAGAGCCTTCCATAACCAGCTTCAGAGTATGCGTACCGGCTGGCAAATCGGCTAAGGTCTCGCCTTTCACAATCACGTAATTGTTCCAGTTGTTATTGCCCGTTTGCGGGATGCTGACTTTACCAGTAATGTCAACATCGTCGAGATATAAGCGGAACGCAGCTCCCGTGGTGCCCGACGATACTACGGCGTACCAATAATATTTTTGAGCTTTTTCGATGTTCACCGTGTATGTCAGCCATTCTCCTGCATTGGTATAGCCAATGACCTTGCCGCCGTTACCTTTTACAATGTCAACGCCTTCCGATGTACGATAGTTCGCATCACCCTGATTGTCAGAATCATTATCTTTATATGTTTCCGCCACGCAACCATTCTTCACCTTATCATAGTCTTCGATTTCGATTGTTCCCGGAATAGCGGCAGGTTTGCCAGCATACGGTTCTGTAAACACCTCATCACCTGTTGCAGTCTCAAACGTTACATAATCGATATTGCACGATGAGCCTTCAATCATAATGCGAATATTGTAAGTACCTGCCGGCATTGCCACTTTAGTGAGGCCTTTTATTTCGGTGTATGTTCCCCAGCTGTTATTTGCTGTCTGCGGAACATTGATGCGGCCCGTCAAGTCGGTGTCGCCCATGCGGATGCTGAATGCAGAGCCTGTTGTTCCCGACGCTACTCTTGCCGTCCAAAGCATCATTTGCTCTTTCTCGACCTGTACGGTGTATTGTATCCACTCGCCCGAGTTAGTCCAACCAACAACCCAGCCATCGGCATCGTTCTTATCGATATCAACACCTGTTTCTAGGCGATATTCGTTGCTGCTGCCGTTGTTTCCTTCATCGCTGTCGCTATATGCAATAGTGTTCTCACCTTCGTCGAAGTTCTCAGCCTCGAGTTTGCCTGGCAGAACTATCGGTTTGCCATTGAACGGTTTAGCAGGCTCGCAAGCTTTAACGGTGCAAAATTTCTCAAACAACGTGCTGCTCACGCTGCTGAGCGCCTGCATTTTAAATGTGTATACGCCCGGCTCCAGTGTTGACCATTCGAACTCAACGGCCGATGTGTCGACTTTTGCGTACAGCGATGTATCTCCGTTAAACCCTTTATATACACGTAATTCGGCAATTTCATCGTTAGCGCTCGATGCTTTTCCTTTAATAATGGTTTTGTCACCAATCAGAATTGTGTTTGCCAATGTTGAAATGAATGCGTAATCGCTTGCCACATTGATTAGCGGGCTTTTGGCATTGATAGCGGCATCGGTGAGCATATACTCGCGCAGCCATTTAAGAGCCGGACGCTCAACACCATTCTTAATCAAGCCCGAAGCGCCTTTTACATCACCATCATCAACCCAAGTCTGGCCAAATATGTAACCCCAAAGAGTAACTCCAGCCACATAATCAGCTTCCCACATTACAGGGAATTGGGCCTTGTAACGTTCCAACTGTGTGTTATCGTCGGCTTTGTTAATGTCGTATTCTGATATGAAGATAGGCAGCTGTACGCCGTTATGCACTTTTTCAAGTGCGGCTTTAAACTCTTCTGCAGTTTCCATATCATTCAAGTCGTGCGATTGGCAACCTGCGGCATCTATCGGGCCGCCAGCGGCTTTAATAGCATTAATGACCTTGATGTATTCATCGGTATCCCATTGGAAAGTGTTGTAATCGTTATAGATAAGCACGGCTTTCGGCCAGCGCTCACGTGCCATAATAAAGGCTTGTGCCAGCCAATCGTAACCAGATTTGCCCGGACCGCCAAGAGCATCGGCGATTCTTGTCATTTGATAGGGCGAATGGTAGTTGCCATTACCATTATTTCCTTTGACAGCCTCGTTAGCCACGTCGATATACTCCAAATCAGGGAATTCCTTAGCCACTGCGTCAAACCAGCGGGTGATGGCGACAAGTGTCTCTTCGGCATTCAACTGCTGCAGGTAGCTCGGAATCTGCGCGCCCCAAAGCAAAGCGTGGAATTTGAACTTGAAGCCGCGCTCCTTGCAATAGTCGTATTCTCTGCGGGCCGTGGTGAAGTCGAACACGCCCGGCGAGCGCTCAATCGACTCCCACTTTGTCTCATTCTCTGGAGTAAGCTGGTCCCAATACTGGTCAAAATCGGCACGGACCTGCCCCATTGTAGTGATGTTTCCCAAAAACTTATTCGGATTGTAGTTTAGTGGATGATTCTGCGCCTGACCAGTCATTGCACCGGCCATAAACAGCAGCAAAAATGTGGTTTTAACTCTCATAGTCGTTATTTTAAATTAAACATTATGTCAAAACTTGCGGTGCCAAAGAAACAAAAAACGTGCTAATAAGCGGAACGCATAAGCAAAAACACCGACGTACCGCCGCTTTTTGACGCCAATTATTTTGTGTTGGCCAAGGCTTTTTCGATATCCTCCTTTGTAATCTCACTTAACATTTCGCTTGTAGGGTTGCTCACTCCGCTCAACCTATTTGCTTGACTTTGAATCGATTTCTCGAACAGATTGCGCGAATATCGGCCATTGCCGAAATTGCGGTCCTTATGAGCCACAACATACTCGAGCCGTTCGCGCAGATATTCGCCCGCCTCTGCATTCAGCTGGTACTGGTTTTTCTTCGCATGCAACTCATAGATACGGAAAAGCTCATCAGCCGAATAATCGGGGAAATTGATATATTTGTTGAAACGCGATTGCAAACCTGGATTCGAATTGATGAATCGCTTCATCTCGTTAGTGTACCCCGCAATTATCACCACAAGGCGGTCGCGGTCATCTTCCATACGTTTCAGCAAAGTTGATATGGCCTCCTGCCCGTAGTCGCTGCCGGCATGCTCTGGAACAAGCGCATACGCCTCATCGATAAACAGAACACCATTCAGAGCCGAATCGATAATTGCATTGGTTTTGACGGCAGTCTGTCCAACATACTCTGCCACCAAACCCGAACGGTCGGTCTCCACGGTATGGCCTTTCTCCAAAACGCCAAGGTCCTTGTAGATTCGGGCAACAATGCGCGCAACTGTAGTCTTGCCCGTTCCAGGGCTACCGGTAAACACAAGGTGATACGACATTTTCGGCACTTTAAGACCTTGCTCCTCCCTCATTTTCTGCACTTTGACAAAATTCACCAAATCATGAACCTCATCTTTAACCTCTTTCAATCCAATCAGTTCATCAAGCTCCTTATACGGGTCGCTCTCAACTTCTTTTTTTACAGCCAGATAGTCGGTTGAATCCAATTGTTTTGCCGCTGGTTCCTCAACTGGTGCGACAACCGGTCCCGCGGTTGCACCATCAGCAGGAGCAGCCGGCTTATCGGACGGGGAAACAGCTTCGGTATTAGAATCTCCGGTACTGTCGTCATCCTCGCCGACCACAAATGTAAAAACAGCCATGGTGATGAACACCGCCGCAACCGAAACAATAATTGTCGTTACTTGTTTGCTTGTGAATTTCATGACAGAACAACTTTATTTTTAGTGATTATCAAGATTACATATAACGAATATGGCGCCATATATGCCACAATATCAGCAAAATCGAATGTGCCCGGCAACAGCGACACCGACTGCAGCAACTCCGACACTACTCCGACAGTCATAATCAGCGATGCCGCAGAAAGCTTGGCTCGTGTCGGCCATCCCGTTAATACAGTGTCGGTTATAAGGATGTAGGCACTCACCCACAATGCTCCAGGCAGGCAATATACCATCCAATATGGCAACCCAATTTCGGCTGCAGTCCGGACATGATACAAGGCATCGGAAAAACCAGCTTTGGCTAAAACGCAGAACAACAGCGTTGTATCAGGCCTGAGCACAATGTATGCGGTGCCGCCGGCAAACAGCAGCAAAAAGGCTATAACCAATTGAGCGACACCGCGTTTCATTAAACAATTGACATTTGATTATTAGACATTTGCAACATACAAGCCAATGCCATACGCATGTCAGTCTGAAATGTTATGTTTCTTCAACTGATTCGAAGTCAATTGTTTATACTGCTCACGATTGGCCATGATATCACAAGCCAGATAAATAGCATTTTGGAATGTGCACGGATCAGCCTTGTCCAATCCAGCATCGTCATAGCCGACATTTTGGAAAGTCGAAACGCACAATTGCGGCATTCCCGCCATATAGCAAGCGCCATTGCCATAACTCAAAGCTCGGAACGGCAGTACTCCCTGCTCATAATAAATGGCCAACACCGCATCGAACTGGCGGAACAAACCGGTACCGAAAACGTAATCGGCATCGTACGGTCCCATGGCAAACACATTTTCATCTTTTGCCCTTTCTATTGCAGGAGCTATCACATCATTCTCCTCCCGCTCCGGTGATAATGAATCAGCAAATCGCGGATTGTAACCTAAAACAGCGATTTTAGGCTTATCAATGCCAAAATCTGATTTCAACGCATTGTCAATAACATGAAGTTTGGCAACAATATTGTCGATTGTAATGTGTTTTGAAATATCACGCATCGGTATAGCTCCCGACAAAAGCGCAACTTTAACAACATCATTGACCAAAATTGGCAATGCCTGATCCGAACCAGTCTTGCGCCTTATATAATCCATTTGGTCGGTCACATTTAAATTGGCCGTCAGACGAGCATTGACCGGATTGAGCACCACTGCCGATATTTTTCCTTCGGCCAAATCAGCCACTGCGGCATCAATAGAGGTGACGGCTGCCTCGCCAGCCATAACTGTGGCCTGGCCCATTTCAACTTTTGCGTTATCGTCAAGCACGTTGACAATATTTGCCTTATGGTCGGCCGCATCCTCAGATTTTGAGATCAAATTAAATGCGAAATTATTAACGTTCAACGCCTTACGATAAAAAGCCACCACTTTGGGAGAGCCGTAAATAACAGGTGTGCAAATCTCAGAGAAACGTTGTTCCTGAAAAGTTTTGATCATAATCTCATAGCTGGTTCCATTAATGTCGCCCTGAGTTATGCCAATTTTTATTTTGTTATGTTCCATTTTAATTCGAATTAGAATTGCAAATTTAAGGGTTGTTTCAAAACTGCCAATAACTTTTTTCTCCGACTATTTTGGATACAATCTTTCAAAATCAAAAGTCAACTTTTTGCATTTCAACCAACAAAAAGAAGCTTTGACGGAAATTGGCCTTTTTTCATTTTCTTCATCGAACAAAATTAGTTGATAAATATTAGTTTTGTAGTTTTGGGGAATTTTAGATTGATTGTAGAAACACATTGAAAACGACCATACGCATATTAACAATATTGGCCATTTACGCCATTGGTTTGCATCCATTTACAACAATGGGACAACCAAAAGACGTAAATGGTGACCCGACAGAATCGATATTTGAAAAAGCCGACATACAAGCTCGCAGCAGCCAATACGAAGCCGCTGTGGTCTCATACACCGAAATATTGAACTCGACCGACAACGACATTGTAAAAATAAAGGCATGTATCAGACTATCTGACATATACTTTATGACTGGCAATGCCGACTTGGCATTATACTATTCTTTTTTCGCCTATCGTATTCCATCAATAAATGACTCTCCGAACCTTAAATTCAGAATAAACAACATTATTGGTTCGATCTATTTGTCACACAATCAGATTTCGAAATGCGACTCCATATTAAAGATAAGCATGTCGCAAATCAAAAACATCACAGATCGTGAGGCACTGGCAAAATTCTTCTATCTGGCTGGAAAATATGCATTTGCGTCGAACGACTATATTACAGGCATCAGCATCCTGCAGCGCGCATCGGTGCAGTACAGCTCCGAAATAATAACTCCCGAATACGGGCGCGTACTGCTGCTCATTGCCCAAATGTACCAGGTGAAAAACGATTTCAATCTTGCCGAGAAAAACGCGCAAGAGGCTTTGATGATATTCAACAGGAAAAATTTTGGCGTCAGCCGTATCGACGCTTATTGTCTGCTTGGCAATCTTCAACTGCAGAAGAACAATATGGACAAAGCTTTCGAATACTACTCGCAGGCAAAAAACATTGGCGACACAATTCATGCCCAAAGAGGCTCCCAAACAGCCAATCTAAGCCTGGCCATCTGGTATTTGAAACAAAACGACATTCAGTCGGCTAAGGAATATGCAAACGAACTGACAAACATCGATCCCAACAGCACAAATCCTGACATTGCCTATAACGCTGCCATACAATTTGGTGAATACTACATTGACAACGGCGACACCGACAATGCCATGATCTATGCCAACAAAGCATACGAGCTCAAAGCAAACTCACAGTCGTGGCAGAAACTTATCGACCTTCATAGGCTTTATGGTAAAATCTATCAAAGTAAAAACAATTACCGCAAGGCTGCTGATCACCTTATGAAAGCCCAACTGTACACCGACAGTTTATCCATTAATCTGCGACGCATAGACATTGATTCATTGGGAATGAGGCAAGAACTTAAGCGACAAAGCGACTTCATCCACCTATTAACCAACGAGAACAACGAAAAAGAGAGTGCCATAGAGAATAATGCCACGGTAATAAACCAACAGAAATCATCGATATTCGCCATGATGGGCATTTCAATGATTGGCGGATTTCTCACTTTCATGCTGGCATGGTCGTTCCTGCTAAAAGCGCGTGACAACAAAATGCTCGAGCAGACAAACCAGAAAATCGCACAACAGAAAGAAGAGATTGAATCGCAGCGCGAGAGCCTGCTCAACTATACCCACGAACTTGAGCGAATGTCGCTCATTGCCCGCGAAACCGACAACGCCATACGTGTGTTCGACAGCGCCGGAAAAACGATATGGGTAAATCACGGTTACACAAGGCTTTACGGCTATACGCTGAGCGACCTGCAACAAAACGAGGAACTCGGATTCAACACAAAAAATCCTATCGACATAAAGAATATTATTCGCACTTGGGACTATGAGAAACAATCAATTAGTCTCGAATCGGAAATTCGCAACAAGTGGAAAATAAAATTGTGGGTGCAGACTACCCTATCGCCAATTTACGATGACAATAACATGGAAATAAGCCAAATTGTTGCCATCGACACCAACATAACAACACAAAAGAAAGCGCAGCAGGACATTATTAAAATGAACGAGGAGATAACCGCGAGCATAACCTACGCCAAACACATTCAAGATGCCATGCTCCCGCCCCACGAAATGCTACTCAAGCACTATCCAGACAGTTTCTGCTACTTCAAACCACGCTCCATTGTAAGCGGCGACTTCTATTGGATGGCCGAGGAGAACGGACGCATTATTGTGGCCTGCGCCGACTCCACCGGACACGGCGTTCCAGGCGCATTCCTGAGTCTGATTGGAATTTCGTTCCTCAACAAAATTGTGAACGAGCGAGGAATTGTACAACCCGCAATAATCCTTAACCGCTTGCGAAACAACGTGATAAGCCACCTGCACCAGTCGCAGTCGGAGTTGCTGGCGGGCGACGGTATGGACATGTCGATAATATCCATCGACAAAAGAAACAACATTATGGAGTTTGCCGGTGCCATGAACCCAATGTACATCTTGCGCGACAACAAAATAATCGAGCTCAAACCCGACCGCATGCCTGTGGGCTACTACGATAACGAGGACAGGTCGTTCTCGTCGTCGAAGGTTGCTCTCAAGCACGGCGACCAATTATATCTGTTCTCCGACGGCTATTACGACCAGTTTGGCGGTGACGAAGGATTGAAAATGAAAGCAAAGAATTTTAAAGAGATTCTTCAGAAGTGCTGTTACAAAAGCAGCGAGGAGCAAATAGAAATCCTTGACAATGAATTCCTTGCTTGGAAAGGCAAATACGAGCAAGTCGATGACATTCTGGTAATGGGCATTCAAATCGGGTAATCCGGAACTGTACTATCTAAAAAAAAACGGACCACTCATGTGAATAGTCCGTTTTATAGTCCGCAAAGCTTATAATCAACTGATTTTGAACTGCGTTTGTGATTCCATAGGGAGTCGAACCCTAATCGTCAGAACCGGAATCTGATATTCTATCCATTGAACTATGGAACCAAATCGACCGCGAAGGTAATAAAAACAATGTTTGAGTTGGAATTTCAGTGTTAGAATTTCGGTATTACGAGCCTGACCTTGCCCGATATTACACATTACTCTCCTCTCCGCCCGATTTATTACTGAAGACCAGTTTTTTTCGCACAAAAAAGTTGAAAAAGAACACTGTTACCTGCGCTATTGTATTGCTTATCAAGAAATAAACTCCACAACGATTGGTTAGTACTGTGGTAATGCCAATATTGATGGCCAAACCAAGGGCCCCAACTAGAGTGAAAACTGCGAATTGAACAAGATTGCGTCCGGCACTGGAGGTCTTTTTGTGGAAAACCCAAATGGTACAAAGACCATAGTTGACAAGTCCCGACAAAAGAGATGCTAAAAAAGTCGATAGAGCCAGCCAGTCCGGGCCAAACAGACGCTCGTTCAAATACCAGAGAATGGCTATGTTTGTGCCGTAACGGATAAACTCGACCACAGCGTTGCGCAGAATCTGCACTGTTGTGCTGTCGGTTTTGCCGAAGATTGCAATTAAAAAATTGCGATTGTTATCGGTTTGGCTCATTGTCAGTTACGCTTGTCGGCCCCCCACATCAGTTTATTTCGCAGAGTTGAAAAGAAACTATGACCGTCAAGTTTAATCACGCTCACGCTACGCTCTGATTTTCTGATGGTTATTTCTGTCGGACTGCCAAGCACAACCGATGTCGAATCGAGCGAGAGCATATAGTTCAGTTCGCGGCTCTCGACGGTGATCCGAATGGTGCTATAGTCGGGAATGACAAGCGGCCTCACTGTCAGATTGTGCGACGCAATGGGCGTAATGATAATATTCTGCGATGCCGGCGACAAAATTGGACCTCCCGCGCTCATCGAATAGGCCGTTGAGCCAGTTGGTGTCGCAATTATCAGTCCATCAGCCCAATAACTTGCAAGATACTTATCGTCGATATAAGTATGGATGACAATCATACTCGAGCTGTCGCACTTGTGAACTGTTATCTCGTTTAGTGCGAACGGGTGTTTTATCTCTTCAATTGACGGCTGCAACTCGAGCAGAGGCCGTTTCTCGACAATAAACTTACCGCCAGCCAGAGCATCGATGGCGGCTGTCAGATCATCCGGCGAAATATCGGCCAAAAAGCCCAACCGCCCTGTGTTGATACCCACAAACGGAAATTTCAGATGCTCGAATTCGCTAATGGCTTTAAGAAAACTTCCATCGCCACCCAAAACAATTATAAAATCAAGATTGTCAGGCAGATTACCCGATGTGTCAACATTCGAATATGCCAAATCGCTGCTTTGCTGCCAAAGTTTGAAAACCGGCGCAAACAACGGATGCAGCCAAATATTGGCTTTGTGCCGCTGAAGCGCGCCAAAAAGCACCTCGAGCAGAGGCTGATGCTGCGAGCCGAACAACTGACTATATATGGCAACGTTCATAACTGTTGATTATTCGAGAGTTACAATGAAACTGCCACTGAAATCGGTCAGTTTTTTATTGAAATGCTCGGCCTTCTCACGAGTATCGAACGGACCGGCTATGATGCGATAGACTTTCACGCCATCCTTGTCGCCAATCTGAATCATTATATCTTTGTTAATCAGCGACTTGATTTCGGCACAACGCTTAACCAGATTGGCTGCCTCCTGGAACGATGCCAGCTGCACGCCAAAGCCTTTGGGGTGGATGGGCGTCGATTCGATTTTGAAATACTCGTTAGCAGGAGATTGAACTTCAGTCACCTGAGTCTGACGCTGAGTTGTTTCTGTCTGGACATCGGCAACAGGCTGTTCGCTTGAATTAGTCTGCGTGCCTGGCCATGCCGGCGATGACGAGCCACGTTTCATCTCCGACTCCGATGCCGCGTTCGATTCGGGCAGACTGATAACCTCAACTTTAACACTTGCCGTTCCTTTGGCCACAAAATTCAGTTTCTCAGCAGCCGCCTTCGACAGGTCGATAATGCGCTTGTCGACAAACGGGCCGCGGTCGTTGACTGTTACATCGACAGAAATGTTGTTGTCGAGATTTGTGACGCGAACCACCGTTCCAAAAGGCAAAGTGCGATGTGCAGCCGTCAGCTTCTTCTGGCTGAAAGTCTCTCCGCTGGCGGTAACTTTCCCATCGAACTTATCGGCATAGAACGATGCCATGCCCACTTCGGTTATCTGCGCCATTGCCACACTTGCAATGGTAAGCATAAAGGCGGTCAATGTCAGTCTGATTTTTTTCATATCTGTTTGAATTTTTATTGTTTAAATCGATTTTTAAAAAAGTCTATCATATCCCAATGTTTTTTGTCCTTCTCCTCGTGCGCCGCCTGAATGCTCAAATTCAGTTCAAACCCCCAAATAAGTACCGTTGCTATCAGGTTAAACCAAACCAGAATGGCTATGACAGTTCCAATTGAGCCGTAAAGTGCGTTGTAGTTGCTGAAGTTCGACAAATAGAATCCGAATCCTGCCGAGATTAGCAACAGCAGCACCGTAGCCATCACGGAACCTGTTGAGATAAACCCCATATGCGTGCGTTTGGCGGGTGCGAAATAGTATATTATCGAGACACTTATAATACACAGCATCAATATCACAAACCATTGAGTCACATAGAACAATATCTTCGAGAACATACCATATATAATATGTTTCGCCATAAGGAAGGTAAGGATTGTCTTTCCGAAGATGAGCAGCACAATGGCCGTTGCCAAAAGCAGGGTTATCAACCCAACCATTATGAGCGATGACACCCGCAGCATTATAAACGAACGGTTTTCAGTGGCGTTGATTGACGAGTTGAAGGCTTTTATCACAGCCGTCACACCATTTGAGGCAATGATGATTGTAGTAATGCAACCTATTGACAACAAACCACTTCGCGGATACATCACAATATCGGCGAGTGTTTCCTCAATTGATTCAAACGTCTCCGAAGGGATAACCTGTTCGAGCAACTCCATCAGTTCAGTTTGAAAATTCGGTATAGGGATATATGGAATCAGCGTTGAAAGGAAAAGTAGTGCCGGGAAAACCGCCAGAAAGAAATTAAATGCGATAGCGGCTGCACGGATGCCCATTGTACCATTCGACATTCCTTTCACAAAGAACTCCCCCACCTCGTATATCGACAATTTGCCGAATCCGGGCAGAGTATGCCGTTTGGTTGGCTCAATAAGCTTCTCCAGCAAGCCTTTACCTTTATCGATTAATTCCTTTATTTTCATTATTTTATAGCCTTCAAACTCAAATCGAGACTACGAATTTGGTGAGTAAGCGCTCCTACCGAAATGAAATCGACACCAGTGGCGGCGTAATCGCGAAGGTTGGCATCGGTAATGCCGCCCGAAGCTTCAGTCTCATATCGTCCGCCAATCATCTCGACAGCCTTCTTTGTGTCGGGAATCGAGAAGTTGTCTATCATAATGCGGTCGATGCCGCCGATTTCCATAATCTGCTTGATTTCGTCGAACGAGCGAGCCTCAACCTCAATCTTCAGATTCTTGCCTTTGGCTTTAAGGTAGTCTTTGGCTCGATTGATAGCCTGCGGAATTCCGCCAGCATAGTCGATATGGTTGTCTTTAATGAGAATCATGTCGTAGAGTCCGATGCGGTGGTTCTGGCCGCCACCCATAACCACGGCCATTTTCTCGAATACGCGCATTCCCGGGGTGGTTTTGCGTGTGTCGAGGATTTTTGTGTGAAGGCCTTTCACCAACTCAACATAACGACTTGTTTGCGTGGCAATTCCACTCATGCGCTGCATAAAGTTGAGCACCAATCGTTCGGTTTGCAGAATCGACAATTCGCGTCCTTCAACCACAAACGCCACATCGCCTTTTTTGACAGGCGTGCCATCGGTAATGAATGTGGTCATTTTCAAGTCTTTATCAAACTCTTCGAATACTATTCGGGCCACCTCAACGCCAGCCAAAATACCATCTTGTTTGACAAGCAGCTGCGCCTTTCCTATCTGCTCAGGCGGAATGCAGCTTAGCGATGTATGGTCGCCATCGCCAACATCTTCGCGGATGGCGCGAGCGATAAAGTCTTTTATGTACTCCTGATTTTCCATTTTTATTCTTCTATAGACATTTGATATACTGATTGTTGCAATAATTGTTGCTTTGTAAGGAAACTGATGCGGTAGCGCTTGTCGCCACTATTCAGAGTACCCACAACAAAAAATCCGTCGGGATATTGATTCTCGCTGGTAATGGCGAACGAGTCGGGCTGATGAAGCAAGAAGAACTTGCGAAGAATCATTCGCGCCTGGTCGCGGCTGCTGATGGCTGTGAAATTGGGCAACGACAACTCGACACGCTTGTTGAAGAACGTGGACAATGAATCGGCATTGCCATCGGCGATTGTTGCCGTAATGCAGTCGATAACCGAATCGACCACAATGACTTGCGAATTCGCCCGTAACGGATAAGCCGACAATGCGACCACCGCCACCAACAACAGAATCACTTTTTTTGCCGAAAACATTTTCAAATTCATATTTTTGACCATCGGCAAAGGTAATATTTTATAATGACTTTAGACAGATGAAAACCATTCTATACGCCATCGGCAAAACCGACGATGAATATCTGAACACAGGCATCGGCAAATATTGCCAGCGGATTGTGCGGTACACGCCGTTTGAATTTGTGGCGCTCCCCGACATCCGAAACTCGAAAAGCATGAGCGAAGCAGTGCAGCGAGGCAAGGAAGGAGAGCTGATTCTGAAGCAGATAGAGACGAGCGACTACGTGGTGCTGCTCGATGAGCGCGGCCACGAACTAACGTCGGTTGGAATGGCCGAATGGATGAGCGGAGTGTTCGGACAAGGCCACAAGCGGCTGGTATTTGTGATTGGAGGCCCTTACGGATTCTCGGAAGATGTGTACGCACGCGCTAATGCAAAAATTTCACTCTCAAAACTCACTTTTCCGCACCAATTGGTTCGATTATTGTTTGTTGAACAACTGTACCGCTGCCACACAATATTGAAAGGCGAGCCGTATCATCATGTATAATTTAGAGTTTAGAATTCAGAATTTAGAATAAAAGTAAATCGCTAATTATCAGCAAATAAAACAAACATCCGACACCACGAAATGCACTTTCTTGCCCGCCACCGGTTACTGTTCTTCGCCATAATATTCTTTGTGGCAGGGATTTACATTTTAAGTCCCGACCACAAATCGAAAATGCTTGAGCCGGAACGTCAAAAATTCATCAGCGGATTGCACGAGCGCGAATTGATTGCCGAGGAGTTGGTTGACTCTCTGCTTTCATATGCTGAACGCGAACAAATTAACGACTTCGCCAACAACAATAATTTCCGTCCCGACAAACTTTTCGAGCGCTACGGCATTGTACTCTACGTCTATTCGGGGCGCAATCTAATCTACTGGACAAACAACTCCATAGCCATTCCAGACGGTACTCTGTGGTACAAGCAGGCATTCGTACACACTGGCAACGCCTACGTGATTCCTCACTACAAAACCAACAAAAAGCAGACTGCAGTGAGCATCATCACCGTAAAGTCGGAATATCAATATGAAAATGAGTTCCTTAAGAATGCTATTCACCCTTCGTTCAACATACAAAGCGACTTCGATGTCACTACCGATGACGCGCAATCGGAAAACGCCATCTATAGCACCGACGGCAACTACCTGTTCACATTCAGCCTCGAAAACACTGACAATGCCACCATCAAGCGTCGAGTTGCCTTTCCGTTTCTTCTGTTGGCCATACTAATGTTGCTGCTATATGCACAAAAAGGCATCAAAAGGAACCGGCTTAGCAATCGCAAATTCTTTATAATCACAATAATAACATTAGCAACAAGAGCTGCGATACAGATTCTGCTACCGGAAGAATTCTACAGTCAACTATCGATTTTCTCACCCAAACTGTTTGCCGCGTCTCCCATTTTCCCGTCGATAGGCGACTTGCTGATAAGTGTTGTGCTGGTCTTTTATCTGCTTTTCGTTTACTTCTTCAAAGTTCACCTCAAACGACTCGACAAATTTCCAACAGCCTCACGGATAGCCATTTCGGCAGTTTGGATTGCCGCACTGACAGGTTATTTCCTTTTCATCAATTACGTGACAGGAATATTGATAAACGATTCCAACTTCACTTTTGAGATGTACGAGATCACCAATATCAGCACCATCAGCGTATTGAGTCATCTTATTCTGACACTATGTTTTAGCGGATTCATTCTACTGCTTGACAAAGCGGCCATCCAGATGCTTAAAACATTCAGTTACTGGAAGTTGGTTTGCATCGAATTGCCTATTGTAGTTATTGCCGCGCTCATCGACATGAAATGGCATCTATCGCCCACTCTGCCTCAGAACTGTCTGACATTCTGCATAATCACTCTGTTGTGGTTCAAACTGCGTGAAATGAAACGGGTAAACTTTGCTGCAATGGCTGTTGTGGTCGGCATTTTCGCAATCTACCTGACCGATCTTACACGCACCGGCTGCCAAAAACGGCAGGACGAGGAATGCGAGGTGATGTGCGTCAACCTGTCGCAATTGCAGGACCCGGCAGCCGAAGTGGTGCTTGCAGACGCCATTGCCGACATGAAAAACGATAATGACATTGCGGAGATTTTGAACGAGCCCGAACCCGACTACGATTATTTAGGCCGGTATATTCAGAATCAATATTTTATTGGATACCTGAACCGATATGTTTTTGAACTGAACGTATGTGCTCCGAACGAGACATCGACCAATTGCAGCCAATTCTACAACCGCTACCTGCGCCAATATGGAGTTCAGACGCAAGTTTCTGGTTTATACCGAATTAAAGACGCATCGTCGGAGGCAATTTACATGGCAAGGGTGTCGCTGCCAATGAAAAACGGTAAAACAGTGACTCTCTATTTCAGTTTGTCGCCAAAATTCAACTACGAGGTGCTGGGCTACCCCGAACTGTTGCTCGAGAAGCCTCTCCAAACCGACAAATACAAGCAGCACATCAGCTATGCCAAATATCAGAACGGCCACCTTACAACTCACTCCGGCTCGTTCCCTTACGCCTTCGACAGTCATGTTTACGGCGAACAAGGCGATGATGAGTTCCGCCATTTTAGAATGGAGCGCTACGACCATGTGATGTTTTACAGCGATTCTGAAAACTGCATCATTGTGAGCACCCCGGCCATCACTGCGTTCGACATTCTCATATCGTTCACATATACATTCGTCTTTTTCCTGATAATCACCACAATATTGTTGGTTTTGGGTAATCAGTACACACGAATGTTCGACATAAGGTTCACCATTAAAAACAAGGTGCTGATTTCAATTCTCACTGTATTGTTAATCTCCTCAGTTTCAGTAGCTGGCGGTGTGGTTTACTACACCATCAACCACTACAAGCGGTCGCAGAACGACATAATGGCCAGCAAGTTACAATCGGTTTTGATAGAGATTGAGCAACAGTACTCCGACATCAGCGACATCAAAAAAATTCCGGCTAACGAACTGAACAATCTGCTCACATCGTTCTCAAACACTTTCCTGACCGACATAAACCTATACAGCCAAAACGGAGACCTTATTGCGTCATCGCGCCGTGAGATTTACTCTCGCAAACTGACAAGCCGCAAGATGAACCCCAGAGCTTACCGCGAACTTGAGATGAACCGCAAATCAAGGCTTGTGCAGAAAGAAAATATTGGTGGCTTGAGTTACTATTCAGCCTATGTGCCGTTCATCAACTCGCGAAACAAATTGCTGGCATACATCAATCTGCCATATTTTATCAAGCAAACGCCACTGCGACAAGAGCTTACTAGCGTATCAGTAGCCGTTATCAACATTTATGTGGTATTGGTTATGTTGAGCGTGGCGATTGCCATCTTGCTTTCGAAACGAATTACCAAACCGATTATCGACGTTCAGGAACGAATCCGCAGCATCGATTTGGGCAAGAGTAACCAACGAGTTGAATATGAAGGCGATGATGAAATTGCTGAACTTGTAAACGAGTACAATCTTATGCTCGATGAGCTGAGCATCAGCGCCACACGGCTAGCTAAATCGGAACGCGAGAGCGCTTGGCGCGAAATGGCACGGCAGGTGGCTCACGAGATTAAAAACCCGCTTACACCGATGAAACTGAGCGTGCAGCTGCTCGAGCGCTCACAACGCAATGGTGACCCCGATTTCAACGAACGGTTCGAGAACACCGCCCGCACTTTGATTGAGCAAATCGACAGTCTCTCATCGATTGCGTCTGAATTCTCGCAGTTCGCGCGAATGCCCGAAGGCCGCACCGAACTTGTAAACCTCAACGAACGTATCAATCAGAGCGTTGAATTGTTCCGCGACACCACCAACACAAAAATCAACTTTACCGAACCTGCCGGACTTCAGGTGTTTATCCTTGCCGACAACGAACGCATGCTACAAGTATTCAACAATCTGATTAAGAACGCCATACAAGCCATTCCGAAGAAGCAGAAAGGACGCATCAACATTTCACTACGGTGCTTCAAAGGTCGCGCGGTGGTCGAGATTCAAGACAACGGCACCGGCATATCACCCGAAACAGAAAGCAAGCTGTTCCAACCAAACTTCACCACCAAAACAAGCGGCACCGGCCTTGGTTTGGCCATTGTGAAAAACATTGTAGAGGACGCAGGCGGCGCCATCTGGTTCTACTCAAAGGTTGGCAAGGGCACATCGTTCTTTGTATCGTTCCCACTGCCGCAGAACGAGCAAACAACATAATAATGAACAAGTTAGAATCAAAGGTTGTAACTGCCACAAAATGGTCGGCGCTGACTGAGATTGCCTCAAAGCTGATTTCCCCCATAGCAGGAATGATACTTGCCCGCCTGCTGACTCCGGAAGCATACGGAGCTGTGGCTACAACAACTATTATTATCTCGTTTGCAGAACTTTTTACCGATGCCGGTTTTCAGAAATACATTATCCAACACGATTTTACCGATGACGATGACCGCAACAAAAGCATCAACGTCGCATTCTGGACAAACTTGGTAATGAGCCTGATAATCTGGGGAATAATCATTGCCTTCCGCTATCCTATAGCAAGCCTTGTCGGCAGCCCTGGATTGGAAACCGCCATTGTAGTAGCTTGTGCAGCTATCCCGATTGCTGCGTTCTCAAGCATACAAAGTGCCATCTACAAACGAAATTTGAATTTCAGAATTCCGTTCATTGTCAGAATGATAGGACTAGGCGTAACTTTTTTCATCACTATCCCCCTCGCCTTCTGGCTACGAAGTTATTGGGCTTTGATAATAAGCAATCTGATTCAAGGATTGGTTGCCGCCATTGTGTTTACCTTCTATTCTGATTGGAAACCATCGCTTTATTACAGTTTTAGGCGGCTGAAGGAAATGTTTGGGTTTTGCTTTTTAATAACACTTCGTTCAATATTAGTATGGGTAGATAAGTATTTAGATATTTTTTTAGTTAGCAACAAATTCAACCAGCACACTCTGGGCTTGTATAAAACCTCTATTTCAAGGCCTAACAACATTTTAAAAACAGTATTCAATCCTGTAAACTCAATTTTGCTGCCAACGCTATCGAAACTACAAAACGACATTCCTCAACTAATTGTAGCTATGCTTAAAACACAGAAATATCTTGGTGTAATTATCATACCTATTGGATTCATCATATTTCTATATAGCGAACCTATAGTTTTAATTTTTTGGGGTAGACAATGGTTAGAATCAGCACCTTTAATTGGCATTTGGGGGTTAATACATACTTTTTCTTTACTAATAAACCATTTTTGTGCGAATGTAATTGTTGCCATAAAAAAACCAATAACATTAGTTATCATTTCCTCCATATTTACAATTACATTAATTCCAACTGTTCTAATATCCTCCAATTATGGTTTTAAAATACTTTTTATAGCCTGCTCTCTACTTAGAGTTCTTCTGATAATACTGCATCTAACAGCCATTTACATATTAACCCGCCTAACACCATTTAAAATATTAGGTAATATACTACCAGAACTTATTGGTTGCGGAATAATGACGGGCATAACGTATTTGCTTTCTTCTTATTGCAACACTACTATTTTACAATTAGCATCAATGATAATGTGTATGGCCTTATATTGTGGATTCTTATTTACCATTAAAAGTGAACGAACAATAATCTTGTATTTATGGCAATACTCGATTAAAGCTGTTATGGAAAGGTTACGTGGGAGAAAATAGAATATCCGTTTTTATTACCTTTGAAAGGCAAATAAGATAGTTTGATATGAAAATCGCTATTCACAACCGTCAAAACTCATACAGTGAACTTTGGATTGAATATTGTAAAAGTCACGACATTCAATATAAGATCGTGGATGCCTACGCAAACAACATTTTAGAGCAAGTTTCAGATTGCGATGCGTTTATGTGGCACTTTCATAACAACATATACAAAGACAATCTGTATGCCAAACAACTAATATATGTGATTGAAAAACAAATGGGTAAGATCACATACCCCAACTACGATACATGTTGGCACTACGATGACAAGGTTGGGCAGAAATATCTATTAGAATCCATTGAGGCACCTATAGTTCCAACATATATTTTCTACACACGCGATGAAGCTCTCGAATGGATTCAGCATACAATATTCCCAAAAGTATTCAAACTCAGAAGCGGATCTGGCTCAAAAAATGTACGACTTGCCAGGAATTACACTCAAGCGAAAAAACTCATAGAAAAAGCATTTAGCAACGGTTTCCAGAAAAATACTCATATGATTAGAATTGCCCAAAGATGGGCGCAATACCGTAGAGGCGGGTGTACATTTAAATGGTTTTTAAAAAGTTTTATAACTCGTTATTCATATAAAGAGCGGTTCAATAAAGAAGAAATCGGATACGTCTATTTTCAGGATTTCGTGCAAAACAATGATTCCGATATACGCGTACTGGTGATTGGCAATCGAGCCATTGCAAAAAAAAGGATGAACCGTGAAAAAGACTTTCGTGCCTCGGGAAGTTTAAAAAACATATTCGACGAGAAACAAATTGACTTAAAATACATAAAAACCGCCTTTGAAATAAATAAGAAATTAAAAATGCAAAGTGTCGCCTTCGATTTCTTACACAATGCCAATGGGGAACCGCTCCTAACAGAAATAAGTTATTGCAGCGGCATAAAGAATTATAGGAACTATTCAGGTTATTGGACTTCCGACCTTCAATGGCACGAATGCGAAATCAACGACTTCTGTAATTTTATAATTAAAGACGTGATTGACAAAATTGGCAAACAATGAAAATCCTTTTTTTCATACACGGACTTTATGGCGGCGGTGCGGAACATGTAGCCTCAATTCTGCTTAATCATTTCTGCGAAAGACATGATACCTATGTGGCCATCACAAACTTTGAAGCACCACTTTACCCTCTCGATAGCCACGTTCATGTAATCGACAACCGCACAAAAAGCAGAAAAAATGGGCCCATGCGGATTCCTCTATTTATGAAAATGGCTCACACCATAAAAGAAATAAATCCAGACCTCATTATATCCTTTTTAGCGAGAACAAACAACAACGCTCTTTTCGCGAATCTTTTTCTCCGAAGAAAAATCATTGTATCTGAAAGGATTGCATTGGCACAAAAAATACCTTTAAGACAACGCCTTTTCAGGCGACTGCTCTATCACACAGCAGATAGAATCGTGTTTGTTGTTGCCAATGATTGCAAGAAATTCGGCATGACTAAGAAAAGCACTGTTATCTACAATCCAGCAATGTTCGAGTCATATTCCGATTATAACAACCGACAGCGCTCTATTGTTACGGTATCCGCAAACAGCCGCTGGCATATTAAAGGCGTTGATTTGCTGATTAAAGCATGGACTAAAATTGCGAAACAGAATCCCGAATGGACTTTGGAAATATATGGCAGATTATATGAAGGAATAAATCCTAAAGAACTTTGTCCGACAAATCACCCCCGCGCCACATGGATGGGATGGCGAGACGACATGACAGAAGTTTTAAAAACGAAAAGCATATTCGCACTAATGTCAAGATATGAAGCCTGCCCAAATAGTTTGATAGAAGCCATGAGTCAAGGCTGCGCCTGCATAGTATCCGATTGCGAAGGTGGTTTAAAAGAGATAATAACTGATGGTGTTGACGGATTAATTGCCAAAAGCGAAAACGTTGATGACATTGCCAAAAAATTGCAAATGCTGATTGACGATGAGAAACTGCGACGGAAATTATCGGCCGGAGCAATTGAGAAAATGACGCAATTTGACAAAAATGTTTTCTTTGCGAAATGGGATAATTTGATTGAAGAAGTTGTCGGAAAATGAAAATATTGTTTTTTATCAATCAATTGTATGGTGGCGGCGCCGAACGAGTGGCCACCACTCTTCTCAATCATTTCTGCGAAAAACACGACACTTATGTAGCCGTTTTGGATTTTAACAACATACCATACCCTCTTGACACTCGTGTGACAATAATTAATGACCGCATTAAAAGCAAAATAAAAGGAGCGTCAAGAATCCCCCGATTTTTAAAAATGGCCCACACCATAAAGAAAATCAACCCTGACATAGTAATATCATTTATTACCCAAACCAATGTAAGAGCATTGGCAGCAAGCCTTTTAACTCATAAAAAAATAATAGTGTCAGAGCGTAATTCTTTAAATCGCAAAATACCGACAAAAGAAATAATCCTAAGAAAATTATTGTATCCTTTCGCAAACAAAATAGTTTTTGTTTCAGCAGAAGATAGCAGAAAGTTCAATCGTCCACAAAAAAGTCTCGTCATTTATAATCCTGCGACATTTGAGCCTTATTCGAATTATGACAACCGGGAAAAATCCATTGCTACAATTGGTCCGAACAAACGATGGCGACAAAAAGGGCTTGATATACTTATGGAAGCATGGGAGAAAATCGCAGAACATAATCCCAACTGGAATCTGGAGATTTATGGGAGAATAAGCGATATAGTTCTTCCCGATTCAATCGCACACAAAAAACAAACACGTGTATCATGGAATGGCTGGTGTGAAAATATTGCTGAAATTCTGCGATCAAAAAGCATTTTCGTTTTAGCGTCACGTTTCGAAGGTTGTCCTAACAGTTTGATTGAAGCCATGAGCCAAGGCTGCGCTTGTTTGGCAACCAATTGCGACGGCGGCTCAAAAGAAATTATTGATGACGGTGTCAATGGTCTTATTGCAATAAGCGAAGATGCTGACGACATTGCCACAAAACTGCAAATGCTAATTGATAATGAAGAATTGAGACGTCGACTGTCGGCTGGAGCGATTCTAAAAATGAAACAATTCGACAAAAATGCTTTTTTTGCGAAATGGGACAAACTGATTGAAGACGTTGCCGGAAAATGAGAATTTTGTTTTTCATAAACCATTTAGCCGGCGGAGGTGCCGAACGCGTGGCAGCAACTCTGCTTAATCATTTGTGTGAACGGCACGAAATCTCTATTGTTTTTTTCAGTGACAAAAAAGCCTCATACGAAATCAGTCCCGAAATTGCGACTCAGAAAATAATTATCGAAGGAAAGCACAGAATTGTCAAAGCCCTCAAACGAATAAATAGAATCAATAAACTAATCAAGAGTTACAATCCTGATTTGATTATATCTTTCCTGACATACACCAACATTTATGTCCTACTAGCCAACATGTTCCTAAGAAAGAAAATCATTGTTTCAGAACATAATACGTTGAATAGGATAAAGCAAAAAAGTATCAGCATTTTGCGACGCTTGCTATATCCAACTGCAGACGAAATAACATTTGTAACCAAATCCGACCAACAAAACTTTGGTCTACCCCAAAAAAGTATAACCATATATAATCCCGCTTTGTTCGAATCTTTCAACAATATTGATGACCGACAAAAAAGCATAATCACAATAGCAGCATACAACCGATGGTACAACAAAGGTCTTGATTTGCTCTTGAAAGCATGGGCACAAATCGCACCGCAAAATCCTAATTGGAATCTGGAAATATATGGTGACAAACAAGACGAACAACTCCAAAACTCCTTTTTATCAAACAAAGCAGAAAGGACAACTATGAACGATTGGTGCGACAACATCGATAAAGTGCTGCAAACAAAAAGTATTTTTGTTTTGGCATCGCGGTTCGAAGGTTGCCCCTGCAGTCTTATCGAAGCCATGAGTCAAGGTTGTGCATGTGTGGTAACCGACTGCGACGGGGGACAAAAAGAGATTATTGAAGATGGTGTTGATGGGTTAATCGCCAAAAACGAAAACGTTAACGACATTGCCGAAAAACTTCAAATGTTGATAAACGATGAGATTCTACGCCGCAGATTAGCAGCTCGTGCGATTGAAAAAGTGAAAATGTTCGATAAAAACGCTTTTTTTAAGCAATGGGACAATTTGATTGACAAGGTGACTATTATATGAAAATTCTACTATTTGTTGACAAACTATACGGTGGCGGCGGTGAGCGCGTAGCCTCTATTCTTCTAAACCACCTGTGCAAAGAACATGATGTTTCCGCCATTATTTTCAATGACAAGCTACCTACATATCAGTTAAATCCCCAAATACAAATAGATAAAATAACTATAGTTGGCAAAAGACGAATTATACACCCTATTGAACGAATCGTTAAAATTCGCAAAGCAATAAAGGAAAACAAGCCCGATTTAGTAATTTCATTTATGGTTGGGTTAAATATGTACGTATTACTCACAAATCTTTTTACTCGAAAAAAACTGATTCTTTCTGAGCAAACATCAATACAAGCAAAACAAAAAATAAGCAGAATTATAACCCGCCATGTCTTATACCGGTTAGCATCCAAAGTGGTTTTTGTTTCTGAAAGTGATTGTAAATACGCAAAATGGCTGAGAAACAGGACTTTCATTTACAATCCGCTGAGTTGTACAACTTATTCCAACAATAAAGACCGAGAGAATACAATTGTTGCCATCAGTTCCCAACGGCGATGGCATGTAAAAGGATTTGACTTGTTAATTGAGGCATGGAGGAAAATCGCTCAATCACACCCCGATTGGAATTTGCAATTTGTTGGTGCAACTGATGGAACTCATATATACGAGATGGTAAAAGCATATGGACTTGAGAATCAAGTTGACTTTTTGGGTTGGTCTGACGAGATTGACAAAACTCTACAAACAAAAAGCATATTCGTTTTGTCGTCACGACGAGAAGGTTTTCCATGTTGTCTGCTTGAAGCAATGAGTCAAGGTTGCGCATGTGTGGCATTCGACTGTAAGACAGGACCAAACGAGATTATCACCGATGGTAAAAACGGACTGCTCGCCACCAATGGTGATGTTGATGACCTCGCCTCAAAAATGAAACTGTTGATTGAAAATGAACCATTACGGCAGCAGTTGGCTGTTACTGCAACCGAAAGTGTCCACAGATTTGAGAAAGAAAAGATTATGCAGCAATGGGATGAATTAATTCAACTGACTGTTGGACAATAGTCATCTTATCCTTTCCTTCTTCATAAACAAAATACAACATTTTGTCAACAATTGTTTTATTATATAGTAGTATAGTGTAACTTTACTATCGGATATATGTATAATTGTTTGTATTGCATTACAACGTAATAATACAATATTACATTGATCTTAAACAAAATAGAATTTAATAACCATAAAATAATTGCACTATGAAACGCAGATTTACACTTTTAGCAATTGCAACATTCGTTAGCACATCATTGATGGCGGGATGGGATGGTTCAAAATGGA
>JAGCFC010000036.1 GCA_017650325.1 Salinivirgaceae bacterium
CACAGATATTAACAATAACTAATGCCTAGTGCCTAACACCTAATGCCTAAAATGAACGATTAAACGATTCACCAATAGCGATATGCGCAAGATTTTAGTCAGGATATTGATTTGGTTTGTGGTTTTGGTGCTGCTTTTGGCAGGCTCCATTGTGGCTGGTACCATTCTGCTGAAAGACAAACTGATAGCATACGGCATTGAGGCCATCAACAACGAGTTGAACGCCCCGGTGAATGTTGACGGCATTCATTTTTCACTCATCAACACTTTCCCTTACGCATCGATTGTGCTTGAGAATGTGACGGTTATGTCGCCGGAGCAAGGTTTCAAGCGCAAGGGCTTCCGTCATACGCAGGCCGATACTTTGTTGTCGGTCAGAAAGTTATCGCTGTCGTTCAATATCCGCAAACTGCTCGATAACGAGTTGGAATTGAACTCGATGAAGATTTCGGATGGTCGGATTTTCATTTTAGTTGACAGCCGAGGCAACGATAACTTCCATGTTATCAAACAAAAAACCGAAAAATCGGAGGGAATGCCAATGCAGGTCAAACTCGAGCATTTGGGCATCAGCGACTGTATGATTCAAATCAGCAACCTATACAAAGGCAATGGAATCGAATGGTATATGCCTGATTTTGAGGTAGTAGGCAAACTCGACAATGACCGTTACGAAATAGGCACCAAAGGTTCGGTTGCGCTTCAGTGGTTCGAGGCAAATGGCATTGAGATTGTGCCTCTCGCACCCACGCATATCAAAATGGACCTGCTTGCTAACAACGACACTTTGCTCATCCGCAAAGGACAGCTATCGTCGAAAGGCATAAATATCGGTATTTCGGGCATGGTGCGAATGGCCAACGAAACGTTTGTAGATCTCGCTCTTCGCGGTGATAAAATAGAGGTAGCCAATGCTTTACGATATTTTACACTTGCCACAAAAGAGAAGCCGGTTGTGCGCAGTTCTGGACTTGTGGGTTTCAATGCTTCGGTGCGGGGCAAATTCAGCAATATGAGTTCGCCGCAGATAGTGGCCAATTTCGGTCTCGACAATGCCACCATCGAGTACCCGAAACTCGACCTAACACTCAACAGCGTCAGTCTGAAAGGTGTTTTTAACAACGGCGGGCACAGCAACAGTCCCAAATCGTTTGTCAGCATTAACGGAATCGAGGTTACGGCAGGACGGAGCCATTTGTCGGGCAGCGTGCGCATCGATAATTTGAAACAGCCGCACATCAACACCTCACTAGATATTGATGGGCATCTTGAAGAGTGGAACCATTTGATTTTCAGCGGTCGGGCCGATAAGGCTACGGGTTTGGCCTCAGGCAACATCAAAGCAAGCGGCCCCATCGATGTCAGCAAACCATTCGACTTGAAGGCGTTTTTACGGCTTAATCCAAAATGTCAGGTTAAACTTGAGTCGGTAAGTTATACTAACGGCCAGAATATCAGCCTGACAGGTGTCAGCGGTGCGACCACACTCAACGGTAGCGCACTCACCATTACCAATGCAAGCGGCCGTTTAACCGGCATTCCGGTTACATTCAGCGGTAGTATCAGCAATTTGCTCAAGGCTGTGGCCGAGCCTTATCCAACAATGGACATTCGAGGCACGCTCACCACCGATGCTTTTGATTATGAGCAGATTAAGCCTCTGTTTGAAAAGACTGACGATGCGCCATCGCCAATAACTTACAAGGTGGACATGATGGCATCGTCTAAACGATTCACATACAAGCAGTTTGTTGCCGATAACATTTCGGGGCGCTTGCGCTATGCTGGCGATAATATTGGTGTTGATGGATTGAAATTCAATAGTTTGGACGGCACAGCCAATGTGCGGGTTGCTTATCAGTCGGGCAAAAAAACGCAACTGGCGTGCCGTGGTACAATCGATGGCATCGATATCAATCATCTGTTCAGCACGTTCGATAATTTCGGGCAGACCACAGTCACCAACCAGAATATCGAAGGGCGGCTTAGCTCGACATTTTCGCTGCTGCTGCCGTTTGCAGGCGATTCAGTCGACCTCAACAATATGGATTTCGATGGCCGCCTGAAGATTACCGATGGTCGTCTGCACGGACTTGAGGCTATCAACAGCGTGGCCGATTTCACTCATATCGAAGAGTTCCGCGACCTGCGTTTCTCAACTCTCACCAACGATATGACCATCAGTCATGGCACAATATCGATACCAAAAATGGATGTGGCTTGCAATGCCTGCGATGTGAAACTGGCTGGCGAACAACAGTTTAGTGGCGACTATGAGTACCACGTTACTTTGATTTTGAGCGATTTTATGCGGGGCAAAGCCAAACGTCTGCAGCAGACCACACCCTACGGCATTGTCGAGGACGATGGGGGCAATCACACATCGATTTACCTTGTGGCCACTCACACCGACGGCAAAACGAAGGTTAAATTCGACAAGGTGGAGCTTAAGCAGCAGTTGCGTAACGAGGTACAACAGCAGAAAAAAGAGGTTAAGCAAATCCTGAAAAAAGAGTTTGGTTTCTTCAAAAAAGACACCACTATCAAAGTCGATGAGAAACCGCAGACGCCGCCATCGTCAGGTTTTGTGATTGAGTGGGACGACGACGATGATGAATGATGGGCTACTTCAAAAATGTGTAATAATAAAAAAGCATAACTAAATGAATATCAGACAGGCATTTGCCGAACGTATCTTGATTTTGGACGGAGCAATGGGCACCTGCATCCAGAAATTCGGTTTGACAGAAGCCGATTTCCGTGGCAGTGAGTTCAAAGACCACCCGGTGATGCTGAAAGGTAACAACGATATTCTGAACCTGACGGCGCCACACGTTATTGCCGAAGTGCATAAAATGTATGTCGATGCCGGTGCCGATATTATCGAGACTAACACATTCAGTAGCAATAAAATATCGCAGCACGAATACCAATGCGAGCATTTGGCACGGAGGCTCAATGTGGAGGCGGCTCAAAACGCCCGCCGCGTGGCCGATGCCTGCACCACACGCAAAGTTTGGGTGGCTGGCAGTATGGGTCCAACATCTAAAACGCTGTCATTGTCGCCCGATATCAACCATCCAGAGTTTCGAGCTACCGATTTCGACACAATGGCCGCTGCCTACACCGAGCAAGTCGAGGGACTGATTGAGGGTGGAGTTGACCTGTTGCTCATCGAAACTTGCTTCGATGCGCTTAATACCAAGGCGGCGCTTTATGCCATACAGAACGTTCAAGAACAGCTGAATAGCAATGTTCCGGTAATGATTTCGGCCACGCTCAACGACCGTAGCGGACGTACGCTTACCGGCCAGTCGATAGAGGCTTTTTTTGTGAGCATCAGCCATTATCCGGTGCTTTCGTTTGGTTTGAACTGCTCGTTTGGTGCGTCGGAATTAAGGCCGTTTGTTGAGCAGCTTTCGGCCAAACTGCCTTGTTTTTTAAGTCTTTACCCAAATGCCGGCTTGCCTAACGAGATGGGCGAGTACGATGAGTTGCCATCGACCACCGCACACATCATTAAGCAGATGGCCGATGACGGACTGATAAACATTGCGGGAGGATGCTGTGGAACATCGCCTGCTCACATTAAGGCCATTGGCGATGCTGTTAGAGGCATAAAACCGCGTGTGCCAGTTGAACCCGATGAACGATTGATTGTCAGTGGGTTGGAAGTGGTGACAGTCGACAAAAAAGAGCGTAACTTCACCAACGTTGGCGAGCGCACAAACGTGGCAGGCTCACGCAAATTTGCCAGACTTATTGCAGAAAAAAACTACGAGGAGGCTGCCAACATAGCCCGTAAGCAGATTGAGGATGGCGCCGACATCATCGACATAAATATGGACGATGCAATGCTCGACAGCGCCGCCGAGATGCAGAATTTCATACGCTACATCAGCAACGACCCCGAGATTGTGAAAGCCGCGCTGATGGTCGATTCGTCGGACTGGAACACCATTCTGTCCGGTTTGAAGAACGCGCAGGGGCGCTGCATCGTCAATTCGATTAGCTTGAAAGAGGGCGAGGAGAAATTCTTGCATAAGGCTCGAGAAATCAGACGGTTAGGCGCGGCTGTGATTGTCATGGCGTTCGACGAGGTGGGACAGGCAACAACTTTCGAGCGCAAAATCGAGATTTGCGAGCGTGCTTATAATTTGTTGATTAGCAAGGCTGGATACAAGCCTTACGAGATAATTTTCGATGTGAACGTGCTGTCGGTGGGCACAGGAATCGAGGAACATGCCAACTACGGTATCGACTTCATTCGCGCCGTTGAGTGGGTGAAGAAAAATCTGCCCGGCGCACGCACAAGTGGCGGTATATCGAACCTTTCGTTCGCTTTCCGAGGCAACAATCCGGTGCGTGAGGCGATGCACTCCGTGTTCCTTTACCACGGCACTGCTGTCGGGCTCGATATGGGAATTGTGAATCCGGCGATGTTGCAGGTTTATGACGAAATTGAGCCTAACTTGCTGAAACTATGCGAGGATGTAATTCTGAACCGCAACGCCGAGGCAACGGAAGCGCTCATCGACCTTGCATCGAAAATGAAGGAGAACGCCGATGCTGCCGGACAGACGGCCACGAAACAGGAGGCATGGCGCGAACAGTCGGTTGATGAAAAACTTGCATACGCGCTTGTTAAGGGGAATGCCGATTTTCTTGAGACCGATTTGGCGGAGGCAATGCAGCAGTATGGTAGTCCAGTCGATATTATCGAAGGGCCGCTGATGAACGGAATGGACCGTGTTGGCAAACTGTTTGGCGAGGGTAAAATGTTTCTGCCACAAGTGGTTAAGTCGGCAAAAGTGATGAAACAAGCCGTTACAATTCTTCAACCGGAGATTGAACGGCACAATAACGCTTCGGGCGATACCGACCGTCGCGCAAAGGTGGTTCTGGCCACTGTGAAAGGCGATGTGCACGATATTGGCAAAAACATTGTGGGCATTGTGTTCGCTTGCAACAACCTCGATGTCATCGATTTGGGTGTGATGGTGGACAACCGCACCATTATCGACACTGCGGTGCGCGAAAAAGCCGATATTATTGCTGTGAGCGGACTGATAACGCCATCGCTGAAAGAGATGGAACAGTTGTGCGAAATGCTTGAGAAAGAGCATCTTGAAATACCTGTTTTAGTTGGCGGCGCAACCACGTCGGTGGTTCACACGGCAGTGAAACTGGCCACTCGCTACAGCTATTTTGTGGCTCATGGCAACGATGCGTCGGCATCGGCGGTACTGGCCAAACGCCTTCTGAGCGACCGCGAGGCTACCATTGCCGAGGTGAAGCGTGCTCAGCAGGCAGTCCGCGACAGTTACGACAAGCGTAAAACCGACATCGAGACTTACTCCACAGCCAACGAGAAGGCTCCGCAATTTGCGCTCTCAACGTTCACCAACGGCTTTGGCAGCACTCAAAATATCGAACGTTTTGCTATCGGTATGGCCGAACTTGCCGACCTGATTGACTGGCCGCATATTCTTTATTTTTGGGGATTTAAGGGCGCTACTCTCGAAAAACTGCTCGAGAACGATGAGGCACGCAAAACATACGAGTCGGCCAAGGCATTGTTCAAGTCGGTTGAGGCCGATGGCAGCATTGAGGTTTCGTTGGTGCTGAATTTCTTCAACGCTCATAAAGAGCAGAATGACATTGTGTTAGACAATGGCTCTCGTTTGCCAATGTTGCGCAGTCAGAATTTAGGCAGCAATTTCCTTTCGTTGGCCGATTTCTTTTCAACGTCCGACCGCCAGACGCCTATTGGGCTGTTCTGCATTAAGGTCGAAGATAGGCATCACCACCACGATTGCAAATCGTTCGAGTGCCTGCTGAGGCAGTCGTTATGCGCCCGTCTGGCTGAAGCTGCCGCCGAAATGATGCAGCAGTCTGTGGCTGGCCGCATACCGATGATTCGTCCGGCTTTTGGTTACCCGTCTTGCCCCGACCACTCAATTAAAGAACTGGTGTTCAGTGCTATAGGTGCACGCGAAAAGTTGGGAGTTTCGCTTACCGAATCGTATGCCATTCAACCCACAACGAGCATATGCGGATTACTGATTGCTCACGAGCAGGCAGGGTATTTCACTGTTGGACAGATTGATAACGACCAAATTGCTGATTATGCAAAACGCCGTGGACTTTCGGTTGACGAGGTGAAGAAGTTGTTGAATGTGTGAGGCCGATTATTCTTCAGTTCCCACCAACCAGACTTCAAAAATAAGTGTTTCAAAAGGCGGTATTGGGCCAACTTGTTGGTCACCGTAGGCCAATGCCGATGGAATTATCAGAGTTGCACGGCTGCCGCGTCGCATTCGGGCCACACCCTCTTCAAGTCCTTGTATTACCTGCATAGAGCCAAGTTTGAACTTCAGTGGTTCACGCCGGTCATACGATGAGTCGAACACCCGCCCATCAAGAAAATAACCTTCGTAGTGAATGGCAACCATCTTGCCGGGAATCGGCGCAGGTCCTGTACCTTTTTCAGTTTCAATAAAATAGAGACCGCTCAGAGTTGGTTCAACATCTATTTTGTTTTTCTGCAGATAATCGTTTATCAGTTGGTCTTCTTCGCGCTCGCCAGCTATTCGGGCGGCTTCGCGGTCACGTTCAAACTCTTCGAACGGAATCACATCAACCATTTTCACCGAGACGGTTATCAGACTGTCGCTCATAGGCGATTGGATACGGTTGTAGAATCGTGCTTCCATGCGGAAATCGGCGCTGTCGCCTTTGTGCATCATCAGCAAACCTTCTTCAATCGACGGGCGTTCGGCGGGTGCGTTGTTCAGTTGCTTTTTGAAAAGAGGGGTTTCGTCAATCACCGTTCCATCCGAGTTGCGGCATGTCATGCGGATGGCCACAATGTCGTTTACCGAGGGTTGTGTGGCGCTACTATTGCTGATAATGAATTTATACTCAAGGCCTGTCGGCGTTGTGCCGAATTCATTCGAACACGACACAAAAACTATTGATATTAAAATAAATGCGATTAGCGATAACTGTTTCATTGTGCGGTTGTTTGCCCCAAAGTAAACGATTTTTGGGCAATTATTTCCAAAATCGGCATAACTTTGAAGCAAAACTTATGCAATGAAAATAGTTGTTCTCGACGGCTACTGCCTTAATCCCGGCGACCTTGACTGGGCTGCGTTTGAGCAGTTGGGCGAGCTGACGGTTTACGACCGCACTCCAGCCAATCTTACCATCGAGCGTTCGAAAGATGCCGATGTGTTGCTTACAAACAAAACGGTGCTGAATGCCGAAAATATGTCGCAAATGCTTAATCTTAAATATGTTGGAGTGTTGGCTACGGGCTACAACGTTGTCGATTTGGATTATGCCGCAAGTCGTGGAATAATGGTTACCAATATCCCGGCCTATAGTACGGCATCGGTGGCGCAAATGGTTTTTGCTCATATACTTAACATCACTAATTCGGTTGAACATCACTCACAATTGGTCCACAACGGAGCGTGGTCGGGCAGCATCGATTTTTGTTTTTGGGACCGTCTGCAGGTTGAGCTTGCAGGCAAAACCATAGGTCTGGTGGGGTTGGGCAACACGGGAATGGCCACGGCCCGCATTGCTTTAGCTTTCGGGATGAAAGTGATTGCCGTAACAACTAAAAAGAATCTGCCCTACGGAATTAAAAGTGTGTCGTACAGCGATTTATGGCAGCAGAGCGACATAATCAGTCTTCATTGCCCGCTGTCTGCCGACACTCGTAATCTAGTGAATGCCAGTACAATCGCACAGATGAAACCAACGGCTATTGTGATAAACACAGGTCGCGGACCGCTAATCGATGAGCGTGCGCTTGCCGATGCTCTCAACACCGGACGCATTGCAGCAGCCGCAGTCGATGTACTCTCTACCGAGCCGCCCGCCGCTGACAATCCGTTGCTATCGGCCCGCAACTGCCAAATCACTCCGCACATTGCGTGGGCAACTCGCGAGGCACGCCAACGGCTGATGGGCATTGCATTTGCCAACCTTAAGGCTTTCGCCGATGGCACTCCGGTTAATGTGGTGAACTAAAAAAACGCCGCAATCGTTCAAGGTTGCGGCGTTTTAAGTTTTTTTGGTGACGATTATCGCAACCGTTTCTCCAAGTCCGATTTCATCCACGCCAGCCTTTTGCTGACAAATTCCTTTATCCATTCAAACTCTTCGGCAAACGAGCGATGTTGGATTGCAGCGCCGCCAAATCCGAAGTTGGCGTCAAATCCTCCGAACATTGTCGAATCCATTCCTGGCATAGGGAAAGGAAATGCGCCAAAGCCTCCGGCCGAGTCCATGCCTGGCATTGGGAATGGAAACGCTCCAAAACCGCTTGTTGAGTCCATATTTGGCATTGGGAAGGGAAAGCCGCCAAATCCGCCAGCCGAATCCATTCCCGGCATTGGGAACGGAAATCCACCAAAGCCACCGGCAGAGTCCATTCCAGGCATTGGGAAACCGCCAAAGCCCATATCTTCAAAGTCTTCGGGGTTGAATTCCATATCGGCAAGGTCGCCCATTCCAAAGCCTGCGGTGTAGTAGTTGACAGTGTCGGCCGATGCTGAGAGTGCCAGCCGCGCCGCGTTCGAATCGATGTAAGCCATAATGGTGGCCGAGTCGGCAATCAGAGCGTTAACTTTTTTCAGCAGAAGAGCAATGAATTCGGGGTCTTCGAACATTCGCACAAACCAGTCGGCTTTGGCAATGTGGTAGCCTTCGGGCTGATTGTAGAAGGTCATGTCGTTGCCTTCGGCGCCGCCCAAAAATCCACCGAAACCGCCCATTCCGCCTTCATTTCCGAACGGGTTGCCACCAAAAGCAAGGTCGAAATCCCATATCGGGCCCATTCGGATGATGCCGTCGGGCATAATGTGGCAGAAACAACTGGTGAACATATTGCCGTCGAAATCCTTACTTAACTCTTTGATTAGCAGCCAATCGACAAAACTTTCAAGGTCGACGAGCGTTTTGTATCCAGTTTTGGGGTTGAGGAAGTCGCGGCCATAGAGCGTGGTTTCAAAATTGTCGAGTATCCGTTTTGCTTCGGCAATCACTTCGGGGTCTTCTTCTTTTTTGCCTTTTATTGATATATCTTTGACATTAAATATGTTACCAGTCTTGATTCCGGTAATATCGCCACGTCCGGCTTTACGGTCAGCCTCGATTAGATAACTGCCCGGCACACGGCCTTTGGTTGTTTTGGCTTGCTCGCAGAGGTAGTAGTTGCCGCAGTGTTTGCCGTTCAAAACCAACTCAACATGCTGTCCGTGAGGCGTCCAGTCGAGATTGGTGTAGTTCTGTCCCAAATAGTTGGCAAGTTCGTTGCGGAAAAACGATGGGTCGAAAAAGTTGGCCAGCAGGCACCAGCGTTTGCCTTTCGGCATACCCAATATTTCGGTTTTCTTTTTGATTTTCAATGCATACGGGCGTTTGGCCTTCACGCTCCACGTTGAGTTGCCGCGTCCCTTTATCTGCGCGTCGGGTTGCACGGTTTGATAATCGATTTGGCCATTGGCGCGGTATATGGTAACAGTTGTGCTGTCGAGCCATGTGCGCTTGCTTGTTATTGGTTTCGAGTCTTTTGTGTTGATGTAAACCACCGGCAAACCACTATTGAACACCATTACAGTGTAGGTGTGGGCGCTGCCTTTTGCCACTACTTTATATTGCACGGGTGTGCTGAAATCGACCACGTTTTTGCCGCTTTTCTGTTTTGAATCGCCAACATAAACTTTTGCGCCGCGTTCGGTAATAAACGTTGGTTTTAATTTAAAATCAACCAGATATGGGATAAGAATTTTAATGGTATCACCCGAAACTGTGGCATTGTAATCGTCAAGCAATTGGTGGTTGTTTGCTTGTAATAGATTGAAAGCCAGCAGTTGGTTGTTAGCAATGTGGTTTTCGCTTGCTTCTGATGCCGCCATCGAGTTGCATCCGAAGCAGCTAACCATTATCAACGCTGCGATAAATATGCTTTGAATAGGGTTTAAATTCTTGTAATTCATTGTTTATATGTGTTTTAATTATAATGTCTGTATTAAATCGATGCAAATGTCGTTTTTTCTGTTTTCAATCAAAAATAAGTTCGATATTCATTTCAACTTTGCCGCCAATCGGTTGTTTTCTGTGGAAAACACGAGAATCGGGCGATTTTTATGGATGTTTCGATCTCACAGGCTATTATAAATGCGGTAGAGGCGATGTTTTACATCGCCTCTACCATTCAGAATCAATATTTTACCTATTTTCAATTTATTACCACTCGTTTAACTATGTTGCCAGTTTTGACAATGTAAACACCTGCACCATTGACAGTTATCGTAGAAACGTTGAGAGCCGCGTCTCTACCAACCAATCCTCCCATAGCGTTGTAAACAAATATTTCTTCAGTTGCGTTTTCAACCACTATGACATTGCCGTAGGCGTAGATATTAAGTTCGTTGTCAGCGGATTCTGAAACTGAGGTTGCCGGATTGTTTTCGTTTCCACTTTGGTTTTCATTGCCGCCTTCATTTCCACCAGGGTTCTCATTTCCACCTTGGTTTCCGTTGCCGCCTTCATTATTTCCACCCTGATTTTCATTGCCGCTTTGGTTTTCATTGCCACCTCCCTGTTCTCCTAAGGCTGGAATAATTTCCTGAGCCACAATAGTAGCATTGCAAACCGAACAATGTGAGCCTTCGGTAAGACCGGTTTTGGTGGCAGTTGGGGTAACAGCTTCATCAACAACCACGGTGTGGCCCAATGCGGCTATTTCTTCTTGCGCTACAAGCACAGCATTACAAATTGAACAATGTTTGCCTTCGGTACGCCCCGTTGTTGTACAAGTTGGTGCAACGGCTTCGTCAATGGCTTCCACGTGTCCAAACAAGGCTGTGTATTTTTGGCTTCCGGTAACGTTAATGGTACGCGGATTCTCAGTATTGCCATCGTCCCAGTTAGTGAACGGGTGTTCGCCTTTAGAAGTTGGAGTGAGTGTTGCAGTACCATTTGTTGTTTCTGCCAGATACCAAATTGAGCCATCATTTCCTTTGACAGCATAATTGCTACCATCAACGGCTACGGTGCCAAGGTCTTTATTATTGACAGACGCATATATCACTTTACATCCCCGTTTAACAGTGCAGTTGCTGAAGTTCCAATTCGATGCCCAGCCCGAAGGTTGGCTGCTAGTATGCTCGATATAAATAATAGTACTTGTACTATTGCATCCGGCAAACGCTGAAGTGCCCATTTCTTTTACCGAAATGGGGACGGTTACCGATGTCAGTCCGCTGCAATTTCTGAATGCTGTGGAGCCAATGCTTGTAACCGAATTGGGAATATTTATTGAAGTCAGACTGGTGCAACCATAAAATGCAGAACTGCCAATTGTTTTTACTGAATCGGAAATGACAACAGAAGTCAGCCCAACGCATTCATAAAACATAGAGCCGCCAATACTTGTGACGGAATCTGGAAAAACAAACGAAGTTAGAGCGCTGCAACCGCTGAATACGCTATAGCCAATGCTCGTGACTGAATTTGGGAACGTAATCGATTCCAAACTGGTGCATTCGGCGAAAGCCGTGTTTCCAATGGTTTTTACCGAATTAGGAATGGTTATCGATGTCAGTCCGCTGCAACCTCTGAACGCATATTCGCCAATTTCTGTTACCGAATTGGGAATGGTAACTGATGTTAAACTGCTGCAATCTTTGAACATATAGCTACCAATCTTGGTAAGTGCATTGGAAATGGTCACCGAAGTCAGTCCGCTACAACCTTCGAATATGTAGTTGGAAACCAATGTTACTGAATTAGGAATGATGATTGAAGTCAAACTTGTGCAACCAGAGAACGCGCCATAGCTTATATATGTAACTGTATTAGGAATAGTTACCGAAGTTAATTCGTCGCAACCAGAGAACGCTCCGTCACTGATACTTGTAACAGTATAGGTTTTGCCATCATTATCAACTGTCGAAGGGAGTACAATGCTTCCTGATGGTTTTGTTGAATAAGCCTTGCCAACCGATACTTCGGTTTTGTTCCGAAAATCAACGGAGTATTCCAGATCACCTATAGTGAACTCTTCAGCCCATGCCTGCCCGGCAATCATTGATACAAGGAATAGTGATGCAATTTTTCTCATTTTTAAATGTTTTAAGTTTACGTATAATTAATTGCTTATACCACAAACAAATGTTATTATTTGTTTAATGATATTCCAAAGATAGGAAAATTTAGAGGAAACAAAAAAGTTGCTTGCGAAATTCGAGGGAACACGGTATTAATCACCACTTTTTCCCCGAATGTTTTTTGAAGTCGTTTTTCGGTGGAAATTTCTTGCCGCCAAAATTGTTATTGTTCTTTTTGTCGGTTTGATGAAAGTTCCCGCCAAAATTTTTGCCGCCTTTAGCTCCGCCGCCCAAATCGGCTGAAAGTCCCATCTGCCGCAGTTCGTTCTCAATCTCGCGGCGGAATTCGGGTTTGTACCAGAAGAAGAATTTGCGCTGCTCGAGTTTCTCGTCTTTGGTCCGGGCGGTATAGACGGGTTTCATTGTGTAAGGGTCGATGCCCGAATAATAGATGGTTGTCGAAAGCGTCATTGGTGTGGGCGTAAAGTCCTGAACTTGTTCGAGTTTGAAGTCGAGTTTTTTGGTTTCGAGCATCAGCTGGGCCATGTCGCGCTTGGTGCTGGCCGGATGGCTCGAGATGAAGTAGGGAATGAGTTGTTGGCAGAGTCCGGCATCGCTGTTTTCGGCTTCGAAAATGCGGTTGAATTGCTTGAACAGCGCAAACGGCGGCTTCCGCATCATACGCAGAACATCATCGGAAGTGTGCTCTGGCGCCACTTTCAATCGTCCCGACACGTGGTTGCGGATAACCTGACGGATGTATTCCATTTTGTCGGGCGTGGGCTTGTCGTAGTTGAGCAGCAGGTCGTAGCGGATGCCGCTGCCGATGAAAGCCTTTTTTATGCCTGGCAGACTGCTGATTTTGCGATAGAGTTTTGTCAGCGGTTCGTGGTTGGTATTCAGGTTTTTACAGATGTTCGGGAAGATGCACGACGGACGTTTGCACTTTTCACAGATTGAAGTGTCAGTGCCGTGCAGATTGTACATATTTGCCGACGGACCGCCAATATCCGACAGATAACCCTTGAAATCAGGCATTTGAATCACCTTCTCAATTTCACGCAGAATCGACTCCTCGGAACGGCTCACCACAAACTTGCCCTGGTGCGCCGATATGGTGCAGAACGAGCATCCGCCGAAACATCCGCGGTGCAGGTTCACCGAATGGCGAATCATCTCGTAGGCCGGAATGGGTTTGTCTTTGTATCGCGGGTGCGGCAGCCGGGTGTATGGCAGGTCGAACGAGAAATCGACTTCGGCCTGTGTCCACGGCTCGTATTGCGGATTGACAACCAACAGTTTGTCGCCCATCCGTTGCAATATACGGCGGGCGTGCCATTTGTTCGATTCCTCTTCAATTGTTTTGAAATCAACGGCATAGGCCACCTTGTCCTTCAAACTTTTTTCGAAAGACGACAGCACAATGTCGTCATCGGTCCGGATTTTCGATTCCTCGCATGCCGGACGCAGATAGCCAATTTGCGGAATGTCAAACATTTGCTCAATGCTGTCGCCGCGTTTGAAGCGGGTGGCAAGCTCGATAAGAGTCTTTTCGCCCATTCCGTAACTCAAGATGTCGGCTTTTGTATCGACTAAAATGCTTGGTTTCAACTCGTCGGCCCAATAATCGTAATGCACAAATCGTCGCAGCGACGCCTCAATTCCGCCCAAAACAATTGGTACATCGGGGTAGAGATCTTTCAAAATGTTGCAATACACAACCGATGCATAATCAGGCCGTTGGCCGGCAATTCCACCGGCTGTGTAGGCATCATCGGAGCGACGGCGCTTGTTGGCGGTGTAGTGGTTCACCATTGAGTCCATTGCGCCAGCCGACACGCCGAAAAACATCCTCGGACGGCCGAATTTGCGGAAGTCGCGCAGGTCGTCACGCCAGTTGGGTTGCGGCACAATGGCCACTTTCAGACCCTGCGATTCGAGCACGCGCCCAATCACAGCCGCCCCAAACGATGGGTGGTCAACGTAGGCGTCGCCGCTGAACAGAACAACATCGGGCTGGTCCCAGCCGCGCGCAGCCATCTCTTTCACCGACGTTGGCAGCCAGTCGGTGAGTTTGTGGTTGGCGTATAGATTTACGGTCTGTTGCATAATTGTTTGTCGACTAAATAAATAGCTATAATATTATCATGCGTTTAAAATAAACGGCAGTAGCATAGTGGCCAATCCCATACCGGAAATAATATGAAACACACCTTTGAGTTCGGGCGAATAGATATGCATCGGATTTCTTCGGTTGATATAGATATAACAAGGTCCGGGCATCGGATGGTAGCTCGCACGGTTCGATATTAGTTTGGGCGTGCTCACATATAGTTTTCCCTTGTATTTGTAGCGGTACAGCGGGGTTTTTATTCCGGGCATATAGGTGCGAATGGTAGAATAGTATGTGCTGCCTTCAAAGCCGTATCCGCCTCCGCGGATTTCGGCGTCCTTGACGTTGAACAGTTCGGCATAGACCTTTACCGAACCTATTCCAAGCAGTTTTAATTCAAATAGAAAGCCGATAAAAACCAGAAACAAGCCAAACTGTACAGCCAAGTTGCCGTAGGTGAACGCATCGCGATAGTAATCAATGAAACTATTCAGAAAGTCCATAATCGCCTCCTTCCGCTTTATGATTAAACAAACCGGTGACATCGACAATGTAGTTCTCCGGTTTCGTTTTGTCGATAACCACAGCAACCTCGTCGCCCACACCGAAGACGCCTTCGGGGTCGAGCCAGAAGGGGCGGCTCTCGAACGTGCGGCTATGGTCGGGCATGGCACATTCCAGCGTGTAGTACGATTTCCACTTTGGATAGAACATACTCGACCGCGGCAAATCGTTCTTTTTTATTCGGGTGATTACTGCAGTGACGGGCTCGGCATGGCTCTCGAGAATCATAATCCGCGGAAATTCGCTGTAGTAGCGTCGGTTCTGTCGCCGGTTACGTGCCCGATACAAGAACGGGATAAAGCCAATGCCCGCAAATGTTCCGCCCATCAGTGCAAAAAAAACTATCGGGAAAATCAGCGAGGAGCGCGTCTGGGCAGTTTGGGGCTCGTTGTCTGTGATGAAGAATTCGTATTTTCTTCCTATACGATAGACGTATGGTTCCTCCACCAGTGAAAAATGTCTGGTGGAATCGTTTTCGTCTTTATAGACGAAAGTGTTACCCTTAAAATAGTCGGAGTCCCATAACGGACCGTACGAAACGACTTCAGCCATTATTCGTTTGGCACTCTTGAAATATTTCACTTTCCCCGGAATAAGGCACAGCATAATTATGAGCATAATTGCTCCCGGAATGCCGAAAATCATGTATATGCAACCTGGTATTTCGTCGTCATCGGTTTCGTTGTATTCTACGTGGTTGGTAAACATGGTTTTATGGTTCTATAATGATAAATTTAACTGTTTACTGTACTCGATAATTTTTAACAAGTGTCCTCACTTGTGTTCCGCAACGGACAAGATATGTGCATGCTTTGAGTTCGGCGGTTGAAATCCACGCGTCGCCGCTGAAAAGCACCACATCGGGCTGGTCCCATCCGTGCATGGCCATCTCTTTCACCGATGTCGGAAGCCAGTCGGTGGGCTTGTGGTTGGCGTATAGATTTATTGCTTGTTGCATGGCATCTTGTGTTCTGTCAGTATTTTATCCCAAAATAATCAAGTGCGGCCTTGTAATTGTCTTGTGCCGTCAGGCAAGTGTCGCGCAGATAACCGTTGACATGTCCCCAATTCTGCAGTCCGCGGAAGTAAAACAACCGCAAATCTTCGGAAATGATAAAAGGCACAATGGCGGCTTGCAGGCATTGCCAGAATATCACCAGGCGGCCAATGCGTCCGTTTCCGTCTTGAAACGGGTGTATGCGCTCAAATTGCACGTGAAAATCCAAAATATTATCAAAAGTAATGGTTTTCAAGTTGTTATATTCGGCCAGCAGTTCTTTCATCCGAGTGTGTACTTCGTTCGGCAGTACGGTTTCCTCGCCACCAACCTTGTTTGCCAGTCGCTTGTAGTCGCCCACGGCAAACCACGATTTTTGATCATCGGAAGTATTGGTTTTCAATATCTTATGCAGTTGTTTGATATGTAGTTCGGTAATCTTTTCGGTGGCGTGGTCGATTATGTAATCAATGCATCGGAAATGATTGACCGTTTCCATAATGTCATCAACGCGAGTGTCTTCGGTTGTAATGTTAAGTGTGTTAGTTTCAAATATATGGCGTGTCTGCTCTTTTGTCAGACGGCTGCCCTCAATGTGGTTTGAATTATAGGTTAAGTCGATTTGCGTACGGTGATAGATGCCGCCTTTGAGCCGCGACTCCTTCTCATCGCGCAAGCGGGCAAGAAGTGGCGGAACTTTTCGCTTGCCTTTTTCTGGCAACGTGGCATCCGACGGAATGTTCCATGTTTTGCCGGTAAGGAAGGCTCCGTCTATTCTGCCCGAGGCACAATGGTTTCGTGCTGTACGCTCGCTGATTCCGTACTTCTCAGCAAATTGTGTGACTGAAACGTATTCCATTGTTATCGGCAAGTTTTTCGTGAAAAACCGATGTAAATATCGGTATTTTTGCCGATATCGGCAAAAAAATCGTGCAATATTGCGTATTTATTGCATGAAAAATTCGTGTTTGTTGCGTAAAGGTTTCGTGTTATTTCGCGAAAGTTTTCCGTTTAAAAGGTCTGTTACCAAATTTTACTATTTTTCCGAACCGAAAACGCTGCTTTATGAAACGTTTAATCGTATCGCTGTTAGGTATTTTTGTCGCATTGACAATCCGCGCCAACGAAGGAATGTGGCTGCCTTTTCTGCTCGAGAGCAATATTGGCGAAATGAGCGAGATGGGGCTGCACCTTACGGCCGAAGATATTTATAGCATAAACCAGTCGTGTCTGAAGGATGCGGTTGTGGGCTTCGTCGATCTCGATAAGCCGTTCCTCCATTTCTGCTCTGGTTCGGTTATTTCGGCGCAGGGACTTGTCATCACCAACCACCATTGCGGACTCGATGTTGTGCGGCAGCATAGTTCACTGCAGAACGATTATATTGCTGATGGCTTTTGGGCAATGCAGATGTCCGACGAGTTGAGCGCCAATAATGTGGGCGTTTGCTTTTTGCGTTGGATGGAGGATGTTACCGGTAAAATATTGCAAGGCGTAAGCGACACGATGTCTGTTAAGCGACGCAATGAATTGATAAACAGTAATATCTCTCAACTTGAGAAGGCCGTGTCAGATAGTACAGGTCTGAAAGCCCACGTTGATGCTTTTTATTGCGACAACGAGTATTATATGTCAGTGTACGAGATATTTGAAGATGTTAGATTGGTTGGGGCACCTCCTATGTCCATTGGCAATTTTGGAGGTGACACCGACAACTGGGTTTGGCCGCGCCACACGGGCGATTTCACGCTTTTCCGCATCTACGCCGATAGCGCCAACCACGCCGCGCCGTATTCGGAAAATAACGTGCCGTATAAAGCGGATAATCATCTTAAAATCAATGCGAAAGAAAAGCACGAAGGTGATTTTGCCCTGCTGATGGGCTATCCGGGCACAACCAATGAGTATCTGCCTTCGTTTGCCGTTGAGGCCATTCAAGATGTTTACGACCCTATTGTTGTCGATATGCGTGGAAAATCAATCGAAATTATTCGTAAGAATATGCGTGCCAATCAACAAGTTAAGATAAAATACACCAGCAAGGCCGCTAGTCTGGCCAATGCATGGAAGAAACTTCAAGGCGAGCGTAACGGGTTGAAAAACAAACATGTGATAGATAAGAAACGTGCGCTAGAGCGGCAGATGGGTGATTGGATTGCCGTTGACACTCTCCGCAAAGCCAAATACGGCTCTTTGCTCGATAATTATGCAAAGGAATATGCTGTGTATAAAAAATATAGACGCGCCAAAATGCTTGTTGACGAAACATTTTACAATTCGGAAATGATTGATTTGTGCAGCGATATCCGTGCAGTTTTGAAAGGCAGTAGTTCTGACGAAGAGAAACGCGCAAAAGTGCTTGCTTGGTTGCGCGACTTCTATGCTGATTACGATTTGACAACAGATTGCGATGTTACTGAAAATCTTGTGGATGAATATTTTGTAAATGCCGACAAGGCTCATGTTCCGTCATCGCTGCAAAGCGTAAAGGAAAATGCTCCGGAGTATGTGGCAGCTTTGCTGAAAAAATCGTTGCTGGCCGATTCAGCAAAAGCTTTCACTGCTTTCAGAAACTACACTGAAAAAACGCGCAAAAAGATTGAAAATGACCCGCTTTTCAAATTTACGGCAGAGATTGACGCAGTCTATTCAAACATCAAAACACCGATGCAGAAATCGCTCAAGAAAACAGATGAGTTTCAGCGTCGCTTTATGCAATTGCAGCGCGAATGCTTTGCCGATAAGCGATTCTTTCCAGACGCAAATTCAACCTTTAGGGTTACTTACGGGCAAATCCGAAGCTTCCATCCGTCGGATGCGGTGGTTTACAGTGCTTTCACCACTCTTGGCGGTGTGTTTGAAAAGTGCGATATGGACGTTTATGACTACACGGCTCCCGACCGTCTGAAGCAGCTCTTTGAGGCTCCCGATTTCGGCCCATACTGCAATGCCGATGGCACAATGCCGGTAGGGTTCATCACAACCTGCCACACCACTGGCGGTAACTCTGGCAGTCCAATTTTTGATGCCGATGGAAATCTCATCGGCCTTAATTTCGACCGTGTTTGGGAAGGAACAATGAGCGACATTCAGTTCGATGCCGATATATGCCGCAACATCGGGCTCGACATCCGCTACGCGCTTTTCATCATCGATAAATTTGCGGGGGCGCAGCGTCTGATTGACGAAATGGAAATCATCGGTGACTAATCCTTATTGGTAATCAAAGTTTTATATCGATAATCAAAAGCGTAAAATTTTTCGCACACATATGCAAAACGAATAAAACTTTCATTTACTTTGAATCGTTAATTCTTATTTATTGATGGAATAAATGAACCCTATCTTGAAAAAGTTACGACTTACCGGTGGTAAGGCCGTATTGATTCTAAATTCCCCCAAAGATTTTCTTAACCTACTTAAAGACAACGGCATAGAAGCTCATGTCGAGGTGGAGGACTACTACAGTCACGTGTTGTTTTTTGCCACTAACCGCAGCGAGGCCGAAGAGTTGATTAACGACGCAATGAACGCTGTCGAAACCGATGGCGACTTGTGGTTCTGCTATCCCAAATCGGGTTCCGACTTGAACGACAAGACTGCTTTCGCCATGCTCGAAGACTACGATTTGTCGGGTGTTGCGAAGGTGCCGCTCGACGACAATTGGGTAGCCATTCACATCAGCTACAGCGACGATGCCGACAACGGTGACTTTGAGCAGGAAAAGGGCGGAAAGTTCCGTGACGGATACGATGATTAAGTTGTTAGTACATAACGGATTAAAAAGAGACCTTGCAATTTTGTAAGGTCTTTTTTTTGAATTGCCCTGAGGGATAATCGGCAATGGTGATTTTTGCGGATTCGACAACTGCCGGTTTTCAGCTTTCAATAAAAAACAATGAAAATCAGTGCTGTTGGCGCAAAACATTTTTAGCTGACAACAATGTTTAATTATCTTCGCACCAAAATGAAGCATAATGAGGATATTGCCACTCATTACATTGTTATTGGCTGTTAATCAGCTGTTTGGTCAAACTCCGCTGAACAAAACATCGCAACGGACCATAACTCAGATTTCGCCTTACTATTTTGGGCCGAACGCTTTTGCCGTGCCCGAAATGCTCGATGGCCGCGTGCAGACTACGCTCAGAGCCGAACTGGCGACTGATTATTTCAAGGGCTTCCGTGGCGACCGCACCGTCGATGCCGCCTTTAAACTGAACGTTCCCCTTTGGACCGACCGTGTCAATCTTTCGGTTTGGATGCCCGCCATGGAGTGGTATCGGAATACCGATGAAAGCCTTGCTGCTTGTCGTGTTCAAGACGAGAATATTGAGGATGCCCGCAGTGGTCATTTGGCTGGCGATGTGTATGTTAGCACCGATATGCAGATTCTTCGCGAAAGCGATATTATACCCGACCTTGTGCTGCGTGCCGCATTAAAAACCGCTTCGGGATTCGAGTCGTTTCATGCGCGCTACTACGACAGCCCCGGCTATTTTTTCGATATTTCGGTCGGAAAATCAGTGGCAGTGGGGCAAAGCGAAAAGTGGAAGCATCGCCTTAGGGCGGCACTAACAACAGGTTTCCTTTGTTGGCAGACCGACCTCGGCCGTCAGAACGATGCCACTCAGTTTGGAGTGATGGGCAAGTGGGAGAATACATTTTTCTCATTGTCAGTTAGTTTGGCCGGTTATAGCGGTTGGGAGCACAACAACCAAAATGGTGAGCTGGCTCACGACCGTCCAACGGTTCTTCGTTCCGACCTTGTTTGCCACTTCGGGCAGCTCGATGCAGTAGCCGTTTACCAATATGGCTTGCGCGACTATCCGTATCATTTGCTGCGGCTTGGGGTGGCCTATCGACTCGATATTTTATCAATAATGAAATAGCAAACCAATGATAATCAAAAGAATACTTTGCTGTTTGTTGGTTTTTACCTTTGTCGCTAACGTCTCGGCGCAAGTTGACGAGGATTCGGTGAGCGCTGAGTTTTTCCGTGATTTTTACCATCAGGGACACCTTGCCCACTGGCTCGATGCTTTGTGCGATCATACTGTATATCAAGGACTTCATGTTGGGCAATGGGACGAGTCGGGGCAGCTAATTTTTACCATCGATGGAAATTCTTTCCGCTGGAACAGGTTCTATATCGATGGTTTTCGCACCGACAGCCGTTTTACCGCTGGCTCGTCGGTCTATGTGCCGAACATGGAAAACTATAATCTCCGCATCGACAACCGCGGCTCGATTCTGAAATTCGAGCGCGACACTTTGGCTCGAGACTATGTTTCTACGTCGTCGAACTCAGGCAATTTAGGAGGTATTTCACACGGCTCAGCCGATATCATCCATCTTTTTCACGGAACCGGCACTGAGGATGCCTATGACCCTTCGACCATCGACGAACGTCAATATATTAAAAATCAGCACACTGTCGATGCCGCATACACGTTTGGTGGCTATAGGCAGCACCTTTATGCCTGCATCGGTGAATTTATGCTGCCCAATTACGACCAGAACGGACTCATCCACGATGAACCACTTTACGCCGCAAGTCACGATAAATTGCAATTGGATGGTCAACTACCTGCAGGACAATGGCTTGACCGCGTTGGATATTTCATCAACTTTTCGGATAAGGACAACTATGGCTCCGAATTTTATATGAACCGCGCTGAGGTGATGAATCTCACAAACTACAGTGCATCGCTTTATGCTAGTCGCGGAGGACTGACAACAGGATTGACATTCGCTTTAAACGATGTCAGTCACAACGATTTGCAATTCAGCCGCAATGTCATTGACCAGGACGGCGAGTCGCTTGAACCATGGATGCCCGATGGCCGCACCAGCGAGCTGACGTGGGCGCTCAACTATAGCCACACGCTGTTGCCGTGGCTAACGGTTAAAGCCGACGGATTCAACTCGCTCATTACGTTCAAACCCGACCAAACGAAGTTCATTAACGATATTTTCTATCAGCACACAGGCCAGGAGATGCCCACATATCTCTATCGGTACGTATGGACAAGTAATGCTTTTTCCGCCGGCTTGCTCGAGAATCGCATTGGTGTCGAGGCTCATAAGAAACTGTCTGATGCACTGAATTTTGCAAGCGAGGTTGCACTGACAGTTGACGGAATAATGTTGTCGGGAAAGAGCAAAATTTCGCCCAATATTGAGGCTGCCGTTAATCTCGATTACCAGCCGTTCAAATGGCTCAACATGGGACTGACGTTGGCTCATAATCGTGTGAGTTACAATATTGAGGACCTTCGTTTTATGAGTAACGATTACATGAATGCCGATGTATATTTTGCGGGCGATGATATGAAAAGCGAAGTTGACTATGCCGGACATCCCCGTCTGTTTACTACCTCTGGCGGCCGTTATCACCACTATGCCAACCACTTGATGCAGTCTGGATATTTCACCGTCAACATTCCTGTTTATCTGCACTTTGGAAAGCACGAGTTCGCTTTCTTGCAGACTTACAAGAAGTTTCATCACACATGGATGGCGCAATTCGAGGGCGGAGCCGATGCCAACGGCTATACCGACAGCGAAGGATTTTATTTTATGAATCCTGGCCAGCGCAATTATATTGTTGATTATCTGCCGAAAAGCATGATGGGTAGTCATCCATTGTTGAATACACCTTTCTATGTTACACAGAATTCGCGCTACACATACCATGGCGAGAGCGTTCTGTTCAGCCTCTCGTGGCAGTCGATGATGGGTGCCGGATTGTCGGCTTTGGGCAATGGACCGGCGTCAAACAATATAGGTGTTCTGTCGGAATCGACAGCCAACCCCAACACATTCAGTACAATAGAAAATTCCGACGGCAAGTATCCTGGCGTTGGCCGGCTCGATCAAGACAAAGCCTATGTTTGCCGTATCTATTTGGCGCACAATGTCAACCGGTACATCCAATATGGCATTACTGGCCGTTGGACCGATGGCCAGCCTTTTGTCTATTTCAACACCGCCACATCAACCGACCAAAATGGCGATACGCAGATGGCCATCAGGCCGTACTGCACGCGCGGCATAAACCCTACCGACGGCAATTTCGGCTGTCGCGAAAGCGCTCTGTTCAACATCGACCTTCACGCCCGATTTGCATTGACTACTGCTCTACAACACGAAATAAGCCTTAACATATTGTGTTACAACATTTATGACTTCGGAAACGTCTATAACGAGATGTGTTTCCCTGAAGGCTCTCGCGGAGCAGGCAAGCGCGGTGCGAACATGACGCTCACTATACCGCGCGGTGTTGTGGCAACGTTGAAATTCGAGTTTTAGCAGTTTCCGATACGCTTTTCGCCAATCGGAATTTGCTTTCACTCAATTATTTCTATCGAATATTTAGCCTCGAACTTTTCTCCAGCCGGCAGTTTAATAATGGCCTCTTTGTGTGCGAGTTGGCCGTCGGTGTTTTCGCTGTCGGCAATGCCCAACCACGGCTCAATGCAGACGAATGGCGCATTCGGTTTTGCCCAAATTCCCAGATAGTTAAAATCGGAAAACTCCACAGCCAGAGCCGTGTCCGATTTGCGGCTGCGTAGTGTCACGCGGCGCGATTTTGGGTTGCGGAAAATAAGTGCGTCGTTGTCGAACAAGTGGTCGGTGAGAGGCAGAATGTTGCTGTCGGTCAACACCGGAATGCTTTCGTTTTTGACCAGACCATCTTTGGTGAGCGGGCTTGTCGAGAGTGTCTCGCGCTCGCTGAACTCAAGGTAGCAGTCGGAGTAACTTTCGCCTTCGTTGATAGGGCAGTTGAAAGCCGGATGTGCGCCCACCGAGAAATAGATGTCGTAGTTATCGGTATTCTTAACCAAATGACTGATGATAAGCTTATTATCTTTCACGCGGAAACTGATATCGAAGGTAAATCGGAACGGGTACTGTTTCAACGTCTGCTCATCGGCGGTAAGCCTAAATGTGATGCGGTCGCTTTCCTGCGAAAGTACGTGCAGATTGTTGTTATGGCGCACAATTCCGTGGCGCGGCATACTGTAGAGTTTGCCGTCATAACTTGTCTGTCCGTTTTTCAGTCCGCCAACAATGGGGAAAAGCACCGGTGCGCTGCTGCCCCAAATGTCGGGGTTGGCATTCCATACAAATTCGCGGCCAGTGGCTTGCGACACAATCGAGCACAGCTCGGCGCCTGTTTGATTGATTATAACCTTAAGATTCAGATTGCTTATTTGACATTCCATGACATTTATTGATTAAATGATTAATAGACTTATTGATGATCTAATTATTGATTTATAGAAAGTTATCGATTCTCAAATTTATTATTCATATCGATGTATTCTCGTTTCAGAAGACTGAAAACTTCAAGGTCGTTGTAGTGGCCGTCGGCCGATACTTCGCCATCGCGTTCAACGCCTTCAAGTTTGAAATTCAGTTTGATAGGTATCCGACGGCTTTTTTCGTTTCCGATAGCGCATTTAATCTCCAAACGATTCATATTCATCGAGTTGAAGGCGTATCGAATGAGAGCGTTGAGCGATTTCACCATTATTCCGCGCCCTTGCAGCGGTTTGGTTAGCCAATAGCCCAATTCGGCTCTATGGCACGATAAACAGATGTGACTCAATGAGATAATTCCGGCAAAAGTGCCATTGTACATTATGGTGAAGCTCGTATAGTCTTCCAACTCGCTCATTTCCAGATAGTCTTCGACATCCATCGGCGAATTGAAACATGCCGCAATGGGCAGCCATTGGCGCAGATAGTTGCCCTGCGTGTTGAATGCATCGAAAATCAGCGGCGCATCGGTAGCAATAGTTGGGCGCACAATAGTGTTATCGTCGACTATAATATCTTGTAGCATAATGTTTTATGTTTGCCAACAAATTTTGTTGAATCACATCGGTCGGCAGCGGCAAATATGGTGTTTTTTACGGCATAGGAGTACGCCATCAGCCAGTTTGCAAACGAAATTTGTATTTAGCTGTCTGGTAATACTTTTTCAGCCTAACTGAAAATCGACTATCTTTGCCGCAAATTTTTCAGACGATGGCACATAAAGCAGGATTTGTGAATATTATCGGGAACCCAAATGTCGGCAAATCGACACTGATGAACGCCTTTGTGGGCGAGCGGCTGTCGATAATCACCAATAAGGCGCAAACCACGCGCCACCGCATTATGGGCATTGTCAACGGCGATGATTTTCAGATGGTTTATTCCGACACTCCGGGCATTCTGAAGCCGCACTACAAGTTGCAGGAAGCAATGCTCAAGTTTGTCGATACGGCGCTGGTTGATGCGGATATCATTGTGTATGTGACAGATATGATTGAGACGTTCGACAAGAACAGTGACTATCTTGAAAAGGTGCGTAAGATGCAGATTCCGGTGATTCTGCTTATCAATAAGATTGATATGAGCAATCAGGCGGAGCTTGAAGCCAAAATGCAGATGTGGCGCGAAGTGCTGCCCGATGCTTTGATTTATCCCGTTTCGGCGCTGCACAAATTCAATACAGCCGAAGTTTTCGAGAAGATTAAGGAACTGCTGCCGGAAAATCCGCCTTTTTTTGACAAGGACGAACTCACCGACCGCACTCAACGCTTTTTCGTTCAAGAAATTATCCGCGAGAAAATATTTTTGAACTACAAAAAGGAAGTGCCATATTCTTGCGAGGTTCTTGTCGATGAATTTAAAGAGTCACAGCAACTTACGCGCATTCGTGCAATTATTTACGTATCGCGTGAGCAGCACAAGGGAATCATAATCGGACATCAGGGTGCGGCGCTGAAAAAAGTGGGAACTGATGCGCGGAAAGACATTGAACAGTTTGTCGGCACAAAAGTTTTCCTCGATTTGCAGGTGAAAGTGCAGAAAGATTGGCGCGACAAAGACCAAAACCTGCGATTCTTTGGATACGAGCAGGATTAAGGATAGAGTGAAAAAGGCATAAGAAAACTGTTATTCTGAATTCTGCATTCTAAATTCTGAATTTGATAATAAAGTAAATAACTAGATATGAGTAACATTGTTGCAATAGTTGGCCGCCCGAACGTGGGCAAATCAACGCTTTTCAACCGTATGGTCGAGAGCCGTCAAGCCATAACCGACGCCACTGCCGGCGTAACCCGCGACCGCCATTACGGCAAGTGCGAGTGGGGTGGACTTGAGTTTTCTGTAATCGACACGGGCGGTTATGTGACGAACAGCGACGATATTTTCGAAGGTGAAATCCGCAAACAAGTGAAGCTGGCTGTGGATGAGGCCGATGTGATTCTGTTCCTGACCGATGTGACCGGCGGTGTAACCGACCTTGACGATGATGTGGCCGAACTTCTGCGCAAATCGCGCAAGCCGGTTGTAGTGGGTGTGAACAAAGTTGACAACGTTGACAGACAATATCTTACCGGCGAATTTTACTCGTTGGGACTGGGCGAAATATACGCCATATCGGCAGTGAGCGGCTCCGGTACGGGCGACTTGTTGGACGCTATTGTTGCCAAATTCGATCGCAACAAACCCGTTGAGGAAGAGCGCAATCTGCCTAATATTGCCGTTGTGGGCCGTCCGAATGCAGGAAAATCATCGTTCATCAACGCTCTGCTTGAGCAGGACCGCAATATTGTGACCGACATTGCTGGAACCACCCGTGACTCTATCAACACGGTTTACAACAAGTTTGGGTTTGAGTTTAACATTATCGATACTGCAGGTCTGCGCAAGAAAAACAAGGTTGAGGAAAACCTTGAGTTTTATTCAGTTATGCGCGCCATCCGTACCATCGAGGAATCTGATGTCTGCTTTCTGATTATCGATGCCACGCTGGGGCTCGAATCGCAGGATTTGAACATTTTCAGTCTGATTGTCAAAAACCGCAAAGGTGTTGTGCTTCTGGTAAATAAGTGGGATTTGATTGAGAAGGAAAAGAACACGATGGAGGAGTACGAGGCCGCCATAAAAGCAAAGTTGGCACCATTCAACGATGTGCCGATTCTGTTTATCTCGGCGCTCACCAAACAGCGTGTTTTTAAGGCAGTTGAGACAGCGATGCAGGTTTATCGCAACCGCAAGCAAAAAATATCGACAGCTAAACTGAACGAGGTTATGCTGGCCGCAATCGACAACTATCCGCCGCCGACTGTTAAGGGTAAGTATATCAGAATCAAGTATGTAACGCAGTTGCCGACACCGTCGCCGCAGTTCGCATTCTTCTGCAACCTGCCGCAATATATCCGCGACCCGTATCGCCGTTATCTTGAGAACAAGATGCGCGAAAGCTTTGATTTGCAGGGTGTTCCCGTGCAGATATACTTTAGAGAGAAGTAAAGTTATTTCGCAAACAAATCTTTATGACTTTGCGGAAACTGATATTGCTGCTTTTGTGTCTTTGTCCGATGCTTTTGTCGGCGCAGAGGCGCAGTGCGCGGCGCGTTGTTTCCGAAAGCTGGGATCGTCAGGTGATAAACAATTATTTCAGGCAGAATCGTCCGGCAAATATCGTTGATACAGCGTTTTACGAGGCTTATCGTTACCTTAATTATCAGTTGCCGGCCGACACTTCGAATCTCAATTTCTCCGAATTTGTGAAGATTGTCGATGGCAACCGGCCCGAAATCGAACTGGCCTGGATGAGAGCCTTTTACGACACGGTTCGCGTTCGCAACGAGCGTTTTGAACGTGAAATGACCGACAATCGTGTCAAGTGGCACTTGTTGCGTACATTGGACACAATGGATGTTTCTACGACCGACTCTGTATTTAGCAACATTCTCGATCTTGTAGCCGACACAGACGTGAATTACGACAGCCTTGTGGCCATTACCACACCTTACACCGATACGCTTGTCAAGGCCATCAAGAAAAATCTGGCCGATGTCAGGAAACTGCCGGTATTCAATCAGATACGTCGTTTGCGCAATGACACTACCATTTTCTATTTAGTCAATCTGAATGGAGATTCATTGAGGTTTCGACTTTTTGATGGCAGTCCGCGTGTCATACGCACAACCATTAAAGATCTTGCGGGAAATGATGAGCCTGCTCTGATTCGCGATATACATCGCAACTCGTTTCGTATTCTTATCAACGATTCGCCCGAAATAGAAACCGATGACTTTGAAAAAACGCGCAAATTGCTTCTTGATATTTTAGCGGAGTCGCGTAGTCATGGTCTGGTGACAGTAGACCGTCAGAAACCCGAAGACCCAAATTACTGGCTCTTAGGTGGCAAAGTCAGCCTCGATGCAACTCAGATGACCCTTCATAATTGGGTGAAGGGCGGCGAAAACACCATCACACTCCTTTCCACTCTCGAACTTTATGCCAATTACACTAGAGGTGTGCACTCATGGAAAAACACAGGTGTTTTCAAGTACGGTGCTATCAGGCAGGGGCAGAAATCGATGCGGACTAACGAGGATAAGATAAACATCACTTCGAGTTATGGCTACCGCGCATTCAAAAAACTCTATTATAGTGCGCAGATGGAGTTCAAGTCGCAGTTTGCTCCAATCTATGAGTATAGCGGCAATGTGAAGACCCGGCTGGCGTCGAGGTTTATGGCACCGGCCACGCTCACCATTGGTGCTGGTCTAGAGTATAAACCGAATGAAATCAACACCATAACAGTGTCGCCGCTGACATCGAAAAACACTTTTGTAGTGAGCGATACTGTGAGTCACAAGCGATACAATGTCGATGAAGATCGTTATGTTCGAAGTGAGACAGGCTTATATGTCAAATGGCTTTACAAAAACAAGGTTTGGAAAGATATTGAAGTAACTTCTGTAGCTGAGTTTTTCTCGAATTACTTCAGAAAACCACAGAATGTCGATGTTGATTGGAACCTTGAGTTGGTTTTTCCCATTAATTATAATGTGCGCGCCACCATTACCACCGAAATGATTTACGATGACGACCAGGAGATTCCGGTGAAAGACAATGACGGGAAGCAAATTGGGACAACCAAAGGAATGCAATTTAAGGAGCTGCTTAAATTGGGTGTGGTGTTCAGATTCTAATAAAATGTAACCTGAAGGTGCAGTTATAAAAAAAGCGGAAGAGTAGACTTCCGCTTACAATTTAGCTGCGAGCAGCCTGTCAGTTGATTACCACCTCAACTGAACCTGCGTTTTTGGTTTTCTCAGTACGATGCGCTTTTGCGAATGCCATAATTTTGCTAACAGAGGAATCTGATGGACAAAATTTGTCGCACAAACCATTTTCCAGAATGTTTGCTGATTCGCCTTTATGTTTCCGTATGTTACTGAGTTTAAAAAAAATAGTAAAATGTCTCACCATAGGCAAAATGCTTTTTTAAATAGTTGCTTAGATTTGAACGTAACTTTTTTTGAAATATTTTGTGATTCAACATTTTTTGCCGAAAAAGATGATTCTTGAAAATCAATGTTCAGATAAACACTGTATTTTGAGTGGACTAATGACTATTTTTGCTTCATAATAAAAAACAGTTCTGATGTCTGAAATGACGGAAATCGTGAGTAAAATAGCCGCAAAAATGTTGGCAATCAGCACAACAGTGGCAACAGCCGAAAGTTGTACCGGGGGAAACATCGCGCACCAGATAACGCTTGTGCCGGGCAGTTCTGCGTGGTTCAGGGGAGGCGTGGTGTCGTACACCAACGAAGTAAAAATGAAAGTACTTGGAGTACCAAGTGAACTTATCGAAAGTTACACGGAAGTGTCGAATCAAGTAGCGGAGGCAATGGCCGAAGGTGCGCGTAATGTTACTGGAGCCGATTTTGCTGTATCAACAACAGGCATTGCGGGACCAACAGGAGCCACAGCTACCGACTCTGTGGGTACTGTATATATGGCTGTGGCCACACCATTCAAAGTGGTGTCGCAACGCATGGTTTTTGGCACCGACCGGGAGCAAAACATTGAGAGGTTCACAGCGGCTGCACTCGAAATGCTTTTGGCGAATGTGTGAATATCGAATTGAAAATCAAAATAAAATCATTGCAAATGGTTGATTTCGAAATTGCTTTGCGAGTTATCAGAATGTGTCAAAAAAAACACCAAAAAACATTTGTTTAATTGAATTAAAAGCACGTACTTTGCCATCCGATTTTTGAAAGAAAACTATATAAAAAAAGTTATATGTCACGAGTTTGTCAAGTAACAGGAAAACGCAGCATGGTTGGTAACAACGTTGGTCACTCTAACTTGAAGACCAAGAGAAAGTTCCATGCAAATTTGTTTAAGAAGAAATTCTACTATCCAGAAGAGGATCGTTGGATTACATTGAAAGTATCAGCAAGCGGCTTGCGCGATATCAACAAGAAAGGTTTGCACAAAATGCTGCAAGAGGCCAAAGCCGCAGGTTATATCAATAACTACTAAAAAATAAGTTAGATATGGCAAAGAAAGCTAAAGGAAACAGAGTTCAGGTGATTTTGGAATGCACTGAACAAAAGGAGAGCGGTGTGCCGGGAATGTCGCGGTATATTACCACTAAAAACCGCAAGAATACTCCTGAGAGATTGGAAATGCGTAAGTATAACCCGTTCCTGAAGAAGGTTACCGTTCATAAGGAAATAAAATAATAGGCTATGGCAAAGAAAGTAGTTGCAACCCTTCAGACTGGTAAGAAAGAGGGTCGTTCATATACAAAGGTCATCAAGATGGTTAAGTCACCTAAGACTGGTGCTTACGTTTTTGATGAGCAGATGGTTCCTAACGAGGCTGTTAAGGATTTCTTTAAGAAATAATAACATTAACATACCATCAAAGGCCTTCCCTATGCAATATGGGGAAGGCTTTTTTAGTTTTTTTAGCAAATAGTTTTTCGTTATTTCAGTTTCTTGTTATATCTGTGTAGACTAAAATAATATGCTTTATGGGATTTTTTAGTTTTTTCAGTAAGGATAAGAAGGAAACGTTGGACAAAGGTCTGTCTAAGACCAAAAACAGTTTCTTCGATAAACTTACGCGTGCGGTTGTTGGAAAGAGCAAAGTCGATGACGACGTGCTCGATAACTTGGAGGAGGTGCTTATTACTTCAGATGTCGGAGTAGATACGACGCTGAAGATTATCAAGCGCATTGAGGAACGTGTGGCTCGCGACAAATATGTTGGAACCGAGGAACTTGGAAACGTTCTTCGCGAGGAAATTGCCGACCTTCTTTCTGAAAACAACACTTCGGATGTCGAGGGCTTCAATCTTTCTGAATCGATTTCTGCTTGCAGCG
>JAGCFC010000037.1 GCA_017650325.1 Salinivirgaceae bacterium
ATTGTCAACACTTTCTTTGAGAGTTACGACTTCAAGGGCAAAACCGTTTACCTGTTCGCAACAAGCGGCGGCAGCACCATTGACAAGGCTGTCAGCGACTTGCAGGCGGCTTATCCCGAAATCAATATCAAAAGCGGTCGTTTGCTCAACTTTGCAAGCAAAAGAGAGTTGCAGGAATTCTGCGGAAAGTAAGAACCTGAATCGATTCTGTTTTGCGCAATCGGTCTGATCTCATAAGAATATGATATTCCACACTTACGGCGATAAGGAGAATCCGACTCTGCTACTGATTCCGGGGCTTGGGGTGTCGTATGAGATTTTCCTGCCGCTGATAGATTTGCTGAAAGGCGATTTTCACATTATAGCGGTTGGAATAGACGGATTTCTGCTCGGACAGGAGTCGAGATACACTTCTGTCGATGACCAAGCCGTTCAGGCCATTCGGTACGTTCAGAAGAACCTTAACGGACACCTTGACATTGCTTACGGCCTTTCTTTGGGCGGAAAGATTCTGTCGCGGATTATGGAGCGCAACGAGGTGGTGACTGACCACGCCATAATGGACGCGGCGCCGCTGCTGCCCCTTCCCAAATGGAGTGTCGACCCGTTGCGTTACTACCAAAGTTTCAACGTTTGGACCTGCTACCACTGGACCGGTTTTTGGAAATTTGTGTTTCACTCGCACTATTTCGATGTGCTGCTGGATGAGTGTAAGAAGGTTTGGCCTTATGGGAAGGGAAAATCCGTACGAGACGGCTACAAGGATGTCTATACCCATAAACTGGAGACAATCCACGGCGCTGACATTCATTTTTGGTATGGTACCAAAGAGGCATTCGTGGCCAAACCACAGGCAACCCACCTGTGCAAAATCCACCCCGATACTCACGTTGAGGTTTTCCCCGGAATGAATCACGCCCAACTTTTGGTTGACCACCCTGAAGAGGTTGCCAAGAGGATTCTTGATTTGAAAAAGGGGTAGGCGTAGCCTGACAGAAGTCGGCGGAGAATCATTTGACAACGCCGGATACATTTGTGCGTCCGGCCATTTTGCAACATAGTTGCAAAAAATCAGTTGTACTTTTGACACATAAAATTACGACAATATGAATGCGATTTTAACAGCCTTGCTGATACCGTTTTTAGGCACCGCCCTTGGTTCCGCCTTTGTGTTTTTTATGAAGAAAGAGATGCCCGAATTGTTCCAAAAGACATTGCTGGGCTTTGCTTCGGGCGTGATGGTGGCAGCGGCGGTCTGGTCACTGATTATTCCGGCTATCGATATGGGAAGCATTGTGAAAGTAACCATTGGTCTGCTTGGCGGTTTCGCATTCCTGCTTTTTATCGATTACATAACACCGCATATCCACCCCAAAGGCGGCCCCGAAGGTCCGGCGAGCAAGCTGTCGCGCACCACAATGTTGGCGTTGGCCGTTACAATCCACAATTTTCCTGAGGGAATGGCGGTTGGCGTGGCCATTGCAGGTGCCACAACGTCCGATTTCAGTATGGCAGGAGCGCTGGCTCTGTCACTGGGTATTGCCATTCAGAATATTCCCGAAGGCGCCATTATCTCGATGCCGCTGCGCAGTGCGGGCAACAGCCGTCTGAAAGCCTTTGGCGTTGGCACGTTGAGCGGCATTGTCGAACCGCTGGGTGGCGCATTGGTTCTTCTTATCGCTTCGGTTGCAACGGCGATGATGCCTTATCTGCTGCCGTTTGCCGCTGGCGCGATGCTCTATGTGGTTATCGAGGAGCTGATTCCCGAAGCCTCACAAGGCGAACACTCGAACTTAAGTACCATTGGTTTTGCCGTCGGCTTTGCAATGATGATGGTTCTCGATGTAGTGATGGGTTGAGACAACAGTTGGTCGGTTCCATTTGGCCCACTTATACTTGCATCCGAAATGAAGTTAATCGACCTAAAAGGACACGTCACAAAAGCAATTGAAAGCAACAATTACTGACGAGACTAAAATGATTGAGTAGTATAATAACTCGATACTACGTCTACTTTTAACAATAATGAATGTTTGCCCAATAAATATCTTATTTATCCCTCAACGACAGATATTTATTATCAAAACTCAATATTGTCGATTAATCGCACCTTTCCGGCCCAAACGGCAATGCAGGCGATTGCGTGGTGATTGTCGAATTCGTGGATAGGCATAAGCGTGTCGAAATCAACAATCTGCACATATTCTGTCTGAAGCAGGCCGTTTGCATCGATGGTTTTGGTAATCCATTCGCAGAGTTGGTCGGGCTTCAAGTCATCCTTCATTGTAGTAGCCTCGAACAGTGTTTTGTGAATGGCCGGCGCGGCGGCGCGGTGTTCGGGCGTGAGCAGCATATTACGCGAACTTTTGGCCAGACCATCGTCTTCGCGAATAATCGGGCACGGCACAATCTGAACCTTCAATCCCAACTGCCGAACCATATTTTTGATAATCGCAACTTGCTGAAAATCTTTCATCCCGAAGAAAGCCTTATCAGGTTGAACAATATCGAACAACTTGCTGACAACCTGTGCCACACCGTTGAAATGGCCCGGGCGGTGCTCGCCTTCCATCACCTTGTCGAGCCCGTCGAAACTGAAGACGCGAGTATCCGGTTCAGGGTACATCTCCTCGACTGATGGCGTGAAAACGGCATTGCAGCCAACACTTTCGAGCAAAGCGCAATCCTTGTCAACGCAGCGCGGATAGTTCTGCAAATCGTTCTTGTCGTTAAACTGAGTCGGGTTGACAAAAACGCTCACAACCGTCACGTCGCACTCGCTCAGCGACCGCCTGACAAGCGACAGGTGCCCTTCGTGCAGAGCGCCCATTGTGGGCACAAATCCAATGGTTTTATTGTTGAGCCGACACTGATTCAGATAGTCGGCAAGATCGGTCTTTTTACTAATAATGTGCATTTTGTTTGTTTTTGAAAATCGATGCAAAAGAAACAATAATATGCGAATGGTATCTAGAAATTAGGAG
>JAGCFC010000038.1 GCA_017650325.1 Salinivirgaceae bacterium
ACCTCTGAACGAACAAACTGTGATTTGGCTTGAGCCAGCTGCAACATTTTTTGCTCGATAGTGCCGAAATCCGATTCCGAAATCTGACGATCGTCGCCAAGGTCGACGTCGTAGTAGAAACCGTTCTCAATGGCCGGTCCGATGCCGAATTTCACGCCAGGGTAGAGTTCTTGCAAAGCCTCGGCCAGCAAGTGTGCCGACGAATGCCAGAAGGTGTGTTTTCCTTCAGCGTCGTCCCATTTGTTGAGTTTGATTTTTGCGTCGTGCTCAATGGGGCGCGCAAGGTCGATAGTCTCGTCATCGACATTGACCGACAAAACTTCTTTTGCCAGTCGGGGGCTGATGCTCTCGGCAATCTGCATTCCGGTAACACCGCTTTCAAACTCGCGAGTGCTGCCGTCGGGAAATGTTATTTTTACCATAATAATATGTCCGTTAAAAATGGTCGGCAAAGATAGGATTTGTGTTCCGTTTTTGGAAATAGTTTTTTTAGGAATTTTCTGGGAGCAGAATCTTACTGAAGGCATAAAACAGTAGAGACGGTGCATGCACCGTCTCTACATTAAACAAAATCAGTTAATTAAGTATTATTGTCAATTCACCACAACACGTTTAACCACACCGCCAGTTTTTACAATGTAAACGCCTGGTGTGTTGACGGAAATTTCCGCACGGGCGCGGTTAATCGTATCCCTACAAATCAATGTGCCCATGGCGTTGTAAACGAATATATCCTCCGTGGCATTTTCAACCACTATTTTGTTGCCTGATGTGTAGATGTCCGCCATGTTGGATGTTGTTTCGGTGACGGCTGTGTGATCCTTCTCTTCTTCTTTTTCAAAGGTTATGGCTATTTGTACGTTCTTTGCCGGCATCACAAACAACGAGTCATTAATCATATCTACATCGCGGTAATTGATGTCACTAACACTGGTGTATAACACCTTGTAGCCTTTGTCTGGCTCAACTGTGAACGACACGGTATCGCCATAATGTGCGGTCTCTACAACTTTTATTTTGCCGTGACTGCTGTATGTTGAAATTTGATACTCGTTTGGTTTGAAAGTTGCCGACAGTACAATATTGCTATCAACAACCAATGAGTAGTTTTTGTTGGTTGGCTTAATAGGTTTTCCATCGGCGGTTACACTTTCAATCTTGAATCCTGTTTTTGGCATAATTGTTATGTCTATTGTATTGCCAGCTATACACGTTTTTGCAACTGAAATTGAACCGTTCACAATGCTGTCGGCAACGGTAATAGTGCATAAACCTTTAATATCATACCCTTCAAAAACTTTATTGTCTGTAATTTGTGCATAATTCTTAATTGGAACATAAATAGTCCCCCAGCCGCCAAGGAACGTATCGGAAAATGCATCGTCAATATCAACTATTTCTGTACCATATATGTATACGTAAGAAGAATAATACGTTGTGGTTGTTACGTTACCATTTGTTTTACTATAATAATTCATGAAATTGTTCTTGCCCAATTTGCTCACAGTTGCGCCCACTTCTATTATGGTTGCCTTCACACAGCTAAAAGCATTGTCACCGATGCTTGTAACACCATCTTCGATAACAATTGTGGATATTTCCATCTTGTCTTTCAGTGTACTCCATGGTGTTTTGTTCTCTTCGTAATCGTACATATCGCCTGTACCGCTTATTGTCAGCGTTTGGTTTTCGCTGTCGTATTTCCATGTCAGATTCTCGCCGCATTTGCCGATTTTAAGCAGTGAGAATGTTGCGCTTACAGTTAAATTTTCGTTTACGTTCTCAACCAAATATGCGGTATCGTTCTTCTCAATGGCATTACCATTGACAAGCACTGAGTTTATACGGTATCCTTCATTGGGGGAGACTGTTATTGTAAACGAGCCGCCGGGTAAAATTGCCGAACTGTCAACAGAAATTGTTCCGTTTGCAACGTTGTCGATGGTTACCATATAAGCTCCAATTATTTCCGAGAAGTCGCGGAAAACAATTTCGTTTTTATAAAAATCGACCATATCCATAGGCACGTAAAGTGTGCAGTTTTCATAATTGTCGAAACTATAACTGTTTACACTCATGATGGTGCGAGCCCTTACAACTACTTTTTGCAAGTTCCTGCACAGATTAAACGCACTGCCGTAGTTGGTGCATGTCGATGGCAAACTGGCATATTTTATGTTTTTATTAAAATCGAACAATGAACTTCCCATGCTGGTGATGCCTTCTTCAACAATCACCGATTCAATTTTATCGGCGAAATCAACCCATGGTGTCTCTATATCGGTATGAGTGTCAAAATCGTAGCCATAATCATTCATTCGACCCGTGCCGCTAATAGTTAGTGTTTTTGTGAGAGCATCGTATTTCCAACGGGCGTCATCGCCGCAGGTTCCATCTTTGACAATAAACGCGTCTTTGTTAATGGTCTGCAATTGTCTCTTTGAAATGATAACCGTATCTAATTTGATGCAATCGTAGAAAGCTTTTTCGGCAATTTCAGTGACAGATTTTGGAATGGAGACTTTAGTCAGGCTGTCGCAATAACGGAACGGACGGCCATCTATGCTTACTACATTTTCAGGAATGGTAACTTTTGTGTTAGTGCCAACATATCCTGCCAATTGTGTCTTTTCAGCATCGTTATAGACAAAGTCACCATCGACTATTTTATTTGCAAATTTTGCACCCCACGGACTGCCAGATGCTGTGCCAGTGTAGTTTATATTCACTACTCCAGAGAAAGCACTTCCGTCAATACTTGTAACCGAATTTGGGATAGTAACTGATGTCAGACTTGTGCAACCATCGAAAGCCAGCCAGCCGATGCTTGTAACCGAGTTTGGAATATCAACCGATGTCAGTCCACTGCAACCATTGAAAGCACTTTGGCCGATGCTGGTAACCGAGTTTGGAATAGCGACAGATGTCAGACCTCTGCAACCACGGAAAGTTTCCCTGCCAATGCTGGTAACTGAGTTGGGGATAGTGACTGATGTAAGGCCTATGCAATAATAAAAAGCCTGCTCGCCAATGCTGGTAACTGAGTTTGGAATAGTGACTGATGTCAGGCCGCTGCAATAACGGAAAGCCTGCTCCCTAATGCTGGTTACTGATTCTGGTATGGTAACATCAGTGCTGCTGCCGATATATCCTGCCAATTGTGTTTTTTCAGTATCGTCATAGACAAAGTCACCATCTACTATTTTATTTGCAAATTTTGCACCCCACGGACTGCCAGATGCTGTGCCAGTGTAGTTTATATTCGCTATTCCATTAAAAGCCATGTCGCCAATGCTGGTAACCGAGTTTGGAATATTGATTGATGTCAGACCTGCGCAACCAGAGAAAGCCCAACTGCCAATGCTGGTAACCGAGTTTGGAATAGTGACAGATGTAAGGCCGCTGCAATTATCGAAAGCACTTTGGCCGATGCTGGTAACCGAGTTTGGAATAGCGACAGATGTCAGACCTGTGCAACCACGGAAAGCTTCCCTGCCAATGCTGGTAACTGAGTTGGGGATAGTAATTGTTGTCAGACCTCTACAATCTTCAAAAGCATCATTCGGAATATAATTACTGCCAGTTATTACAACTGTTTTCAACGATTTCGGTATATAATAAATATATGGGAAGGAAAATACAGACATTGCTCCTTCATAATCCGTACGGCCAAAAATGTATCCGAATGGACTTTGGTCTGTGTCTGTTTCAGTCTGAGGTTTGTCGCCCACAAATGGTAATGTGATTGATTCAAGACTGCCGCAACCACCGAAAGCACCGAAGCCAATACTTGTAACGCTTTCGGGAACAGTGACAGATGTCAAACCGCTGCACCCCCAGAAAGCCTGATTGCCGATACTTGTGACTGAATTAGGAATAGTAACAGATGTCAGACCTGCGCAACCATAGAAAGCCTGCTTGCCAATGCTTGTGACTGAATTAGGAATGTGAACAGCTGTCAGATTGCTTAATCCTTGGAAAGCATAATCACCGATGCTGGTAAACGTATTTGGAATAGTCAGTTCTGTAATTTCCTCGCCATTTACCAATAAATGGTGAGCGTAATATATGGGATTGGCATAAACATTTCCATAATCGATTCCGAAAAATTTCTCAATGCTTGCAAATTCGGCAGATTGTAAATCATTGCAATTACGAAAAGCATTATTGCCAATGCTTGTGACGCTTTCGGGAATTTTTATTGATGGCAAACTGCTGCAACCGTTGAAAGCATCTTCGCCGATGCTTGTTATGCCCTCCGGTATAGATACCGATGTGAGATTGCTACAGCCAATGAATGCGTTTTTTCGAATACTTGTAACACCTTCTGATATAATAACCGTTTTTATCATTGAGGAATAATCATTCCACGCAGGAAAATTTGAATAAACATTTGTTCTACCTTCTTTTCGAATCAGGTCACTCATATTTCCAGTTCCGCTAATTGTAAGTACACCAGTGTCTGTATCCAAACTCCATGTTACTTTATCGCCACAAATGCCAGTTTGAATGGCGGCCAGTGCAATACTTGTTGTGCATAGAATTGCACACAATAGTGTAATTAGTCTTTTCATATCCAATAATTTTCAATTACAATTTGCCTAGCCGTAAAAGAAACGGATTGGCATTAAAAAGAATCAAATGTATGTTTTTTTTGAATATGAGAGAAGTTTTTTGTGCGGAGTACGGTGCACAAATGGTAAAACACCATGGATTAGTGAGAATAATAGCTTTTTCGGTTGTTTGTGGTGATTTTGTTCGGTTATTTGTGATGTTTTTATTCTGTTGTTTCTATACACAATTGTCTTTTTACAAATTGTATCCGTTGCCGAAATTATGCAAAAAAAAATATGCTGATAGAATTATTCTATCAGCATAATTATGTGTCTATAAGAAAATAAGAATTTTGTGCGGCAAAAAACGCATTTGCCACATTAAAAATCCTAATTCCTGAATCCTAATTCCGCTATCGGGACTAACTGTTAAATACTAACCGGCTTAATTCTTCCCCAGTTTTGCCATACGGCCAACAAACTCGCCGACTTTCTGACCAACATCGCGGCGGATGGCTTTCATAGTGTCGCCCCGCTCATTGGCGGCGGCTTTGCGTACACCGTTGATTTCGACAAGTACGTTGCCGTAGAATTCCAGAATGTCATTTACAAGATTTTCAGCCTCTTGAAGATTGACATTGGGTACCATCATGGAATACGCCATGCATTCGCTTACCAATTCTTTAACAATGAAGCAAATGTCGCTTTTGAGTTGTCTTTTACTTGCCATAGTCTTAAAAGTTTAGAGTTTAAAGGTAAGTGTTTAATGTTTAATGATTAGAGTTTAAAGTTTAAAGTTTAAAGTTTAAAGTTTAAAGTTGAGATGTTTAGCGCTTCGCTGTTTAGAAGGTTAGTTTCTAAACTTTCTCACTTCTTAACCTTAATCAGTTTTCGTTATCGTTTTCGTCAGTGTCAGTGTTAGTGTCAGTGTCAGTGTCAGTGTCAGCTTTTTATTCTTCGTTACTAAAATATAATTTATAGAATTTCAAGCCTTTGTGGTCGTCGAATCCTTTCTCAATGTAGTCGGGATTGGCGTGCACGTATATGTGGAAATTCTTGTCGAGTTTAATCACACTGCGGAAATATTTCTTACCGCGCTTGACAGCCTCGCCCGAAATCTCGAATTGGTCAACAGGAGAGAGAGATTTCTCGTTCTCGAAGCGTCGCTTATAGTCTTCGAAGCGCGCGCTAACTTCTTCATTTCCAATAACCTCATTCTTAAACTGCTCGTTGTCGTAGAACTCGTTGGTGTTGAAAAACTGCTCGGCGCGTTTCATGAACGTAACTTGGTCGGCCTTGTCAACTTTGTTCTGCGAAGTGAGCACGTCGTGGCTGAAATTTTTGCAGATGTCGAACAACTGATTTGTTTGATAGTATTCGTTCTCGCGCGGCATGACGTTCAAGAATCCATCGCGCCAGTACATGGCCTCGTCGCCACGGTTGGTGCTGTCCACTATTGCCACCTGATAGCCTGTTTCACGGTCGATGTTGAAGATTAGGCAGCCTTTGTCCAACTTCTTGATATTGATGCCGTTTTCATACTCAACATCGTAGCTGTCGCCCTGCTGGCATACTTTTATATATGTGTCCTTATTCTCCGACTTGAATAGTCCGATGGCATCAATTGCCATCCCATCGATTTGTATGCCGTTGAAGTACACCATGTAGAACTCACCAGTCTTGATCTTCTGGTTGTTCGATTTTTCGTATAGCAGCCAAGCAAGGTTGGTCGATTGCTGGTAGAACTGAGAACGATCGTCAAATACCTGACTTACAAAATTATATACATCATTCTGCATTAAGTCGGTCGAATCGACAAAACCGTAAAAATACTCTGTTTTGAAGTGCGACAGGAAGTATGTCTTCAGAATGTCCTCTGCCGTCTCGTCGGTGATGGGGGTTGGCGCCTTCGACAATCTGACACCCTGTTCCTCGGGACGGCTGCCGATATTATGCACAACTATCTGGTCCAGTGTAACTTCGCTATAATCAATCATGATGGTGGTTTTTTGTTGCAAATGTAATAAAAGGTTTCGGTTGCAATATGGTTGGTACGATAAAAAAACATACATTAGATGCCATAAAAATTGATGTTGAAAATATTGTAAAAATGAAAGTTAAATATCTAATATTCTGCACTATGTCGATGTTGGCTGTTTCGTGTGCCGATACACAAAATCCTTTTCTTTCAGAGTTTGACACTCCATATGGAGTCCCGCCTTTCGATAAGATTAAAGCCGAGCATTATATTCCTGCCTTTATTGAAGGAATAAGACAGGATTCGCTTGAAATAGAGGCAATTGCAAATAATCCGGAACCGCCAACGTTTGCCAATACAATTGTGGCTCTTGAAAATACGGGGGCGGTACTTGCCCGCGTATCAGGAGTGTTCTATAACCTCTATTCGGCTGACACCAACGACGATCTTGACAAAATCGCGGAGAAAGTGTCGCCATTGATCACGGAGCATTCTGATAATGTGAAACTTAATGACAGACTTTTTGCTCGCATAAAGGCCGTTTACGAGCAGCGTGACTCGCTCGGATTGACGAACGAGCAAATGCGCCTTTTGGAGAATCAATACAAATCGTTTGTTCGCAGCGGTGCAGAACTGAATGAGGAGCAAAAGGCCCGTTTGCGTGAGATCAACAAAGAGTTGGCATTGCTCGATATAAAGTTTGCCGGCAATGTGCTGGCCGAAACAAATGCTTATCAGAAATGGATTGATAATGAGCAGGATTTGGAAGGATTGCCGCAGGCTGTCAAAGATGCCGCAGCTGCTGAATCAACGGCGGCGGGACAACCAGGCAAATGGTTGTTCACCACACAAAAAACAAGTTTTATTCCGGTTCTTCAGTATTGCACAAATCGCCAGCTGCGAAAGGATTTGCTTATTGCGTATACTATGCGTGGCAACAACAATAATGCGAATGACAACAAATCTGTTATCAACCAAACGATGCGGCTGAGAATAGAAAAGGCAAAAATGTTGGGATTCGACAATCCGGCCGATATGATTCTTGAAGCGTCGATGGCGAAGAATTCAAAAAATGTGATGGATTTTCTGCCTACGGTTTGGGAACCGGCCTTGAAACAAGCGAAAATTGAAGCTTCAGAACTTCAGAAACTGATGGACGCTGAGGGTCATGGCGAGAAACTAGAGCCGTGGGACTGGTGGTTCTATGCAGAAAAACTCCGTATGCAGAAATACGCCATTGATGAAGAAGCTTTGAAACCTTATTTCAAACTTGAAAATGTGCGTCAAGGAGTGTTCGATCTGGCCACAAAACTATATGGACTGAAGTTTGAGAAACTTAGTGGAATGCCGGTATACAATCCTGATGTTGAAGTGTTTAAGGTGCTGGATGCCGATGGTTCTCTGTTGGGAATTTTCTATGGCGACTATTTTCCGCGTGCGGGCAAACGAGGAGGGGCATGGATGAACAATATTTCGGAGCAGTATATATCCGCCGATGGTGTCGATCACAGGCCTGTGATAGTGAATGTCTGCAACCTTACCAAACCAACAGCGGATAAACCGTCGTTGCTCTCAATGGACGATGTTGAGACGCTTTTCCATGAGTTCGGCCATGCCTTGCACGGATTCTTGTCGAAGTGCACGTATCGCAGCTTGTCGGGAACCAACGTGCCGCGCGATTTTGTCGAAATGCCGTCGCAGCTGATGGAAAACTGGTGCTACGAACCAGAAATGCTGCGCCTTTACGCCAAACATTATCTAACCGGCGAAACTATACCTGACTCGCTGATTGTCAGTCTGCAGCGGGCTAAAACATTCAACCAAGGCTTTGTAATGACCGAACTTCTTTCGGCTACAATTCTCGATATGGACTACCATTTGCTCACAACTACTGATTCTATTGATGTTGAGGCATTTGAACGGGCTTCGATGGAACGTATGGGGATGATCCCCGAAATTATTGTTCGCTATCGCAGCACTAATTTCAGCCACATTTTCACAACGGGTTATGAGGCGGGATATTATAGTTACACATGGGCTGCCGTTTTGGATGCCGATGTGTTTGCCGCATTTAAAGAGACTGGTGATATCTTCAATCGAGAAGTGGCTACACGTCTGCGCCGTAACATATTGGAGCGCGGGTTCACCGATGACCCGATGACGCTCTATGTCAACTTCCGTGGCCGCAACCCCGATCCGGCAAATTTATTGCGCAGAAAAGGTTTTATCGATTAAGTACAATAATTTCATGGCATAAAAAAACTTCAGCCTTTGGGCTGAAGTTTTTTTATAAATAGGTATGTTTACCCGATTTGTTATTTCTGACTTTTGATAATCACTTTGTTACCATAGTTTCTTCGGGTACAGCCCTTTCTCAACTAGATCGGCTATTTTTGCCACTGTCGCGGGGCGGTCTTCCTTATATGTAACACCAAACCATGTGGCGTTGGCGGGGAGTACCTTCGTTTTCACTTTGCCTTCTTTCATCAGGTCGTCAACCACAAAAGGAATGTAGAATTCCGATTTAGGATTGGCTGTGCCGGTTTTCAGGAACTCAGTGAATTTCTCTTCAAGATGGTTGAAAAGGTTGGGAGCGAAGCCCCAGAAGTTCATCGATACTGGTACGTTCTCGTCAAGTTCAACTTCTTTGTCGTTTTCAGTGAAGATTATTTTTCCGTTCTTGCGCTCAATGCTTGTGCGCTCTTTAATGTCGGTTAGGAAACCATCGGCGTCAACCGAGCAGATTCCGCGTGCCACAGAGCCGAAATCCGACAGGGTTTTGTTCAGCTGGTAGCCGCACATTGCATATTCGGTTTCTGATATGCCGTTGGTGAGGAATTTTGCCATTACCTCGAAAGCGCCTGCGCCGTAGAAGTCGTCGGCATTGATAACTGCAAACGGCTCATTGATAAGGTCTTTCGCCATTAAAATGGCGTGGCCGGTGCCCCATGGCTTTACACGGTCGGCGGGAACGGTGAATCCAGCGGGTATTTTGTCGATTTCCTGGAAGGCCAGCTCGACATCGATTTTTCCTTCAAGTTTGCTAACAAACATCTCGCGGAACTCCTTTTCGAAACTTTTGCGGATGATGAACACGACTTTTCCGAATCCGGCGCGTAAGGCGTCGAAAACAGAGTAGTCCATGATTGTCTCGCCCGAAGTTCCAAGGTGGTCGAGTTGTTTCAAGCCACCGTAGCGGCTGCCCATTCCTGCCGCCAATATCAACAATGTAGGTTTCATATTGTTTTGTATTTTAATGTTTTGCATAAACAATTTTTGCGGTGATGGCCGACATTCCAACCATTGCCAAAACAAAAAAGCCTCACAACTGCAATTGTAAGGCTTTCGGTTGTGGGCGCTGAGGGATTCGAACCCCCGACCCTCTGCTTGTAAGGCAGACGCTCTGAACCAGCTGAGCTAAGCGCCCGATTGTTTTTAGAACGTGTTGCTTTATCTCTCAAAAGCGTTGCAAATGTACGGCAATTTTTGATATGCGCAAGAGCATAAACAAAAAAAATAAAAAAATAGGTGAAGAGTTCGTGTTGCCTGATAATTAGTATTTTATGGACTTAATGATTCGTGTTAGTGTTATCGTTCATTGGGTTTTATCCAAAATGGAATCAGTTTTTGGTGGAAAATCCGCATTCCTGGCGTCAGATTGTGCCGGTAATTTGTGTTTAAACAAAAAGTCGAAATGCTGAATTTCGTCAATCTGTCTACAGCATTGTGTAAATCTGCTCATTATGTTGTCAAAATATTGGTTTTGTCATATATTTTGCTGACGCATATCATAAAAAATGAAATTAGCGTTTGCAATAAAAATTTCCTACATTTATTGCATGATTTTCAGCTTGTTGGCTGTACATTAGGTTGCTGGCTACGGAACGGATGTTTGAGTACGGTATGGCAATGCTCAAAAAATGGAATTGGGCGATTATTTTATTATTAATATACACTAAACCATACAGTTATGCCTAATAAAGTTAAAGTTTACGGAAAGGCTCAAAGCCGAACCGCTTTGGGTATTGCCAACGCATATCTGGTTATAAATCCGGATGTTACGCTGGAGGAATTGAACGCGGCTTTCCCGGGAAGTCTTAATTCTGCCAATCGCTGTGATACGATTTTTATCGATATCAACGATTCTGAAAAATTCAAAAACTCTGAAGGCAAGTCGAATTACGAAATGTATTTCTTCGAGAAAGAAGATGAGCAACTTACGTTGAAGAACGGCCAGAAAGTCGCTATGCAGCAGTTGTGGCAAAAGGAGGATTTCGACAAGCTTGTTGAGTGGGTAAAACAATATAATATTGAGGTTGTTGAATGCAAACCTATCGAGGGTTTTCAAAAGGGTGGATTTACGCTTGAATATGACCCAGACCCGGTGGTTGCCGCTGCCCCAATTCCTGTATCTCAACCGGCAAAAGAGCCAGAAAAGGAACCTGAGAAAAAGAAAAAATGTTGCTGCTGGTGGCTTCTTCCACTGATTATATTTTTGATTATAGTATTGATAATCTTGTTGATGCGTAGTTGCACCAAACGTCAGCAGCTACAGCAGGCTCCTCAACAAGAGGCCGTTGTGCAGGAGCCTGTTGCCGAGAAAGTTTGTGACACAGTGATTACCGCCGACACAGTGGAAGCGATTCAAAAGAACTTCAATGCCGCGCAATTTGAAGCCGCCCAGGCCAATTTGACCGATGCCTCAAAGCTGGTTCTTGATGATTTGGCCGCAATGCTCGATAAGCATCCGAATGTAAAATTGCGTATAGTGGGCCACGCCTCGTCTGACGGAACGGCTGCTTTTAATCAGAAACTATCAGAGCAGAGAGCGGCTGTCGCTGCCGATTATTTGATATCGAAGGGAATTGCCGCCGATCGTATTCAAACCGAAGGAAAGGGCAGTTCTGAACCAATTGACAAAGATCATCGTGAGATGAACCGCCGAACTGAATTTATAGTTGTTGAATGATAATGATTGAATAATAAATCCCCGTCATCAGACTGTTGGCGGGGATTTTTTTGTGACAAGTTCGAATGCGTCTTTTTTGCAGTTGGTTCATGTGCTTTAAACGCTTGCCGGGTGCAATATTCAATTCAGTAATAGCCACGTACGCATTTTTTAAAAACTTTTGCCGCACAATCTGCAACTTTTCTGAATCACCTATCGATTAATTATTAAATTTGAACGCTTGTATTTTTACGTTAGATAACACATATGGGTATGAAAAAGAATTCGGTTAAAAAGAATATAACCAACACAGTATTTCAATTTTCTCTGATAGGTTTTGTTGTAGGTATAACCATTGCGATTGTGGTGTATATCCTTGAGTTGCGTGAAAACGAAATGATTTTCACATTGAGCAATATTATCGGTCTGCACTCAGCCAAGCCGCACCTTCTTGTGGTTTCGCTGCTGCCGGTTATTTTTATTGCCGCAGGTTGGATTGCAGGAAAATATGCCTATCGTGTTGCTGAGAAGTTATATGATCTTGAAACATTCAAGGATAACAGTCAGAAGAAATTGTTCAATTTTGACGAAGAGTTGTCGAAAGGTAATCTGAACAGCGAATATGAGCCGGAAAAAGGCAATGCGCTTGGCAATATCATGATTGAATTGCGCGACAACCTGCAGCACAACCGCCAGGAGGAGTTGAAGCGCAAGGAAGAGGATGAGCAGCGTAACTGGACGGCAGGTGGATTGGCGAAGTTCGGTGAGATTCTTCGAAACAATAACGATGATATCAATAAACTGGCGTTTGAGGTTATAAGCCAGTTGAGCGAGTATATAGGAGCCGTTCAGGGCGGATTCTTTATTTTGAATGACGAACTGCAGAATGACACTCATTTTGAGTTGATTGCCCATTTTGCATACGGACGAAAGAAATTCAGTCAAAAGCGGGTTGAGTTGTCGGAAGGTTTGATAGGCCGCGCCGCTTACGAGAAAAACACGATTTATCTCGACGAGGTTCCCGAAGAGTACATCGAAGTAACGTCGGGTTTGGGCGAGGCCAATCCGCGTGTCCTTCTCATTGTGCCGCTTAAGGTCAACGATGAGATTCACGGAGTGCTTGAGTTGTCATCGTTCCATCCGTTTGCCGAATATATCATCAGTTTTGTTGAAAAAGTGGCCGAAAGTATCGCCACAACTATATCGACGGTGAAAATAAACATGCGCACCACCAAACTGCTTGCTGACTCACAAGAGCAGGCCGACCGCCTTTCGCAGCAAGAGGAGGAGATGCGCCAGAACATGGAAGAGCTTCAGGCTACACAGGAGGAGGCAACTAAACAGGCAGAGGAGTTCATCAGTTTTAACAACTCGGTGAATCATACAATGATGCGTGCCGAATTCGATTTGAACGGAATGTTGGTTTATGCCAATGTGCGTTTCCTTAAAAAGCTGGGCTATTCTTCGAATTCGGATGTTGAGGGGCATCATATTGCAATGTTCATAAGTGAAAAGAACCGCCATCAGTTTAATGAGATTTGGGATGAGCTTGTTAAGGGCGGTCAGCATTTCGAAGGCTATATGAAGTTGCTTGCCAAGAATGGTCACGACTTATGGACGATGTCGACATTTACGTGTGTTCGCGACAGCATGCAAACCGTAGTCAAGATACTGTTGTTGGCTATTGATACGACTCAACAGCAGGAGCAAGCACTGGATAATGAGAACAAGATAGCTGCACTTGACAAGTCGGAAGTTGTGGTTGAATTTGCTCCGAGCGGGCGTATGATCGACTGCAACCAGCGATTCTTAGACATGATGGCATGTCCGAAGGAAGAGTTGAAGGACTACAGTGTGTTCAGTTTCATGGGCGAAGACGAACAAAGCGATTTCGAAAAGGCATGGAATGACATCATAAATGGCCAGTCGTACAGCGGCCAGGCAAAACTGCAGTCGAAATCCGGCACCAAGTGGCTTGCGGTCACATATTCGCCTGTAAAGAATATGGAAGATGAGATTTCGAAGGTGATAGCAATCGCCAGCGACATCTCTATGCAGAAGAGTGTTGAACAACTGTCGCAGCAACAAGCTGAGCAGATTAATAAACTTACTGCAGAACTGAAGGAGAACGAAAATGCTCTGCAGGATAAATTGGCAGAGGCCCGTCGTGAGGTTAAGGCTCAGTATCAAGAAATTGAGAAGGTTAAAGTGCGTAATGAAAAGACTTTGGAAGGTGCGCACGACGCAATAATCACCATTAACCAGTCGGGTGATGTTGAGTTCTTCAACCGTGCCGCTGAAACGCTTTGGGGCTATTCGCGCACCGAGGTTTTAGGAAAGAACATCAAAATGCTGTTCCGCAATTATACTCAGGATGAGGACGAATTTATGATGAATTTGCTCCATCCGGAAAAACGCAAGGTTGTCGGAGTTCGCAAAGAGACCAATATTCTTGCTAAAGACGGTGTGGAGAAACCTGTCATCATATTACTCGCAGGTGCAAAAGTACAAAACGAATATACCTATACTGCATTTATTCAAAGTTCTGAACTTGAATAAGTTTGTGCAATTACAGTGGCTCCGGTATTGTGATAGGAGAACTTAGTTATGAGGCATATCCATTTGTGCGGACTGTTGTTGTTATGTGGTGTGGTTTTCACTTCATGTCACGATGCCGACAAATTCACTGATTCACCGTCAGCACGGCTTAATTTCTCAACCGACACAGTTAAGTTCGACACGGTTTTCACCACAATCGGATCTGTTACAAAGCAATTCAGGGTTTACAATCGTAATAAGGAAGCTGTCAGAACTTCGGTGTCGATAGCCGATAACGGTTACTATCGACTTAATATTGACGGAGTTGCGGCCAATAATTACGTCAATCTCGAGATACGTGGGAATGACAGCGCATATATTTTTGTTGAGGTTACCATCGATCCGCAAAACAGCAACTCTCCGGTTATAGTACTCGATTCCATTCAGTTCAACACCAATGGTAATTTGCAGGATGTCAAATTGATGGCTTTTGGGCAGGATGTGCATTTCTATAACGATTCAATTATTGGCAATACTCATTGGGTTAATGATAAGCCATACCTTATATATAATTCGGTGAAGGTGGACAGTCTTTGCACTCTCGATATCGATGCAGGCGTGCATCTTTATTTCCATAACAACTCGAGTCTGATTGTAGCGGGGCAAATTCATGTGAATGGAACCAAAGACGAACCAGTTGTGTTCCAGGGGGACAGGTTTGAGGAATATTATAAAGACAAGCCTGGCCTATGGGGGGCAACCTATACGATTGATGATAATACTTACTACTACGGAAATATCCATTTGCTTAGCGGAAGCAGTGGAAATACTATTGATTATGCCATTATTAGGAATGGAACAAAAGGGGTCCAGATAGATAATCACGTTGACGGAGAAACTACGCTAACGATTTCTAATACAGTGATTTCTGAGATGTCGATAGCTGGCGTATATGCTCGGTCGGCCAATGTGGATGTATTTAACACTCTGATTTACAACTGCGATTATTATGCGGCTGCGCTAACTTCGGGAGGAAACTATAATTTTGTACACACAACGTTGGTTAACTATGCGGCTCGCCACAATATGCCGTCGCTGATGTTGAGAAAGAGTGGCGCTGGCGATAATGATATTAACGTCAACGATTTAAAAGCTCATTTCGCCAACAGCATAATTCATGGTTCATTAAACTCAGAACTTATTATAGATGAGGGGGGAGAAGGTGATACAAAATTCGAATTCAAGTTCGAGAACTGTATGCTTAAGGTTGCCCCGAGTTTTGAGATGGACGATACCGCAATGTTTAAAAACATTGTTTCGGGTGCTGACGAGTTACCGCGTTTTGTAAACGCTGCCGATGGCGATTATCATCTTGATACTTTGTCATCTGCAAAGGATCGTGGAACTGCGGCTTATCTGGTTGGTTTTCCGCTTGATTTGGATGGAGTTGAGCGCGATAGTCTGCCTGATCTGGGTGCTTACGAAAGGGTTGAGCAATGAAACGCGTTTTGACCATATTATTTTTATTGCTGTTTGCGTTCGCGGCTTTTCCTCAAGGAAGCGAAATCCCTGATGATTTGCGTCAAATAATTGAAAAAGACCGCTATATGCGTGTCATGTTCTACAACTGTGAGAATTTTTTCGATGTTGAAGACGACCCGGAGAAAAACGATGACGAATATACTCCCGATGGTGAAAGACACTGGACAAAGCAGCGATTCTACAACAAAAGAGCGCAGATTGGCAAGGTGATAACCGCAGTTGGAGGGTGGACACCGCCCGATATTGTTGGGTTGTGCGAGGTGGAGTCGCGGGGTGTGATAGAGAGTCTGGTCAACAGCTCGAACTTGCGCCGGTTTGAGTATAAATTTCTACACAAAGAGTCGCCCGACAGTCGAGGAATTGATGTGGCGCTGCTATATCAGTCTCAGCGCTTCAACCCGTTCAATGTTAACTATATTCCCGTGAATGTGAATAAAAGCGGACGAGGCACACGCGATATTCTTATGGCTTCAGGCACCACAATTCATGGCGACACTCTGCACGTTTTTGTCAACCACTGGCCCTCGCGCTGGGGCGGACAAACCGAAACCGATGAGTTGCGCCGTGCAGTTGCAAAAATCGTAAAATCGAAAGTCGATTCGCTTCTAGCTGACAATCAACGCGCTGCGATTCTGATAATGGGCGATTTGAACGACTATCCCGACAACAACAGCGTATGTGTTGAGTTGCAGGCAAAAACTGATTTCTCAACCATTGAGCAGTCGCAACTCTACAATCTGGCTTATTATATGCAGTTTGTAAAGGGGTGGGGCACACATAAATACGATGGCATTTGGGGCATTCTCGACCAAGTGATTGTCTCAGGCTCACTGCTCGACGGACAGGGACCGCTCTATACCGACAAGGACGAGGCGCGAGTGTTTAATCCGCCGTTTTTGCTCGAGTCTGATGACACGAATGTTGGTTTCAAGCCATATCGCACATACGCCGGATACAAGTATTTGGGCGGTTTCAGCGACCATTTGCCGGTGTTTCTGAATATTTATCGAAAAAAATAGCTTATGAAACTGAAAACGATAATTCTGCCATTGTTGGCGATTGCTGTTCAGCCGTTGGCGGCTCAAAACGCCGATTCGGTTGTGACTCTGCTCTTTGCGGGTGACATTATGGGACACGATGCCCAAATTGCTGCGGCATACAACGATTCAACGAAAACCTACGACTACACCGACTGTTTCAGCTATATTAAGCCGTACATCGAGAAAGCCGATTTTGCCCTTGCCAATTTCGAGGTTACGCTCGCCGGACCGCCGTTCAAGGGATATCCGCAGTTCTCGTCGCCCGATGCGTTGGCTGTTGCAGTAAAAGATTGTGGTTTCGATGCTTTGGTAACTTCGAACAATCACACCTGCGATGGCGGCCGGGTGGGAGTGGTGCGCACACTCGATGTTCTCGACTCGCTGCAGATACCGCACACCGGCACTTTCCACGATTCGGCGGAATTCAGACAAAAATATCCGTTAATAGTTGATGTTAAGGGAATTAAGTTGGCGATTCTGAATTATACTTACGGGACCAACGAGTTGCCCACGCCCAAAGGTACGGTTGTGAATCGTATCGATAAAAATAACATTATCAATGATATAGCCTCTGCAAAAAAGTTGAACCCCGATTTGATTGTGGCGTGTATGCATTGGGGAATAGAGTATGATTCGATGCCCAGTCGCAGCCAGTTGCAGATGACCGATTTGCTTAAAAAACAAGGTGTTGACTTGATAATTGGTTCGCACCCGCATGTGCTTCAGCCAATGGAGATGGATTCTGTGGCCAACCAACTGATAATCTACTCGTTAGGCAATTTTGTGAGTGCGCAACGTACCGCCCCGCGCGATGGAGCAGCTGTGGTAAACGTCAGATTGACAAAACGTAACGGCCAGAAACCGAAAATAGAGGCCAACTATCAACTCACATACGTTCACTATCCTAAAGTTGGCGGCAAGAGACTGTTTTACGTTATACCATTGGCCGATGCCGAAGCAGGACTGATACCCCCCATTCAGTCAGACAATTGGGGCAGGATGAGCCAGTTTGCGACGGAGGCTCGCGAAGTTTTGGGCAGGAACAAAAACGTGCCGGAAGCGAAGTGAAATTCGACTAAGGATATGTTCGGCATTGGTTACAATTTCGATGTTCCTTGCTTCTATAAGAAATACTTAGGTATAGAATGTCCGTGGTGCGGTTTTCAGCGGGCGCTCAAACTGCTGCTCGATGGCAATTTGGTTGAAAGCATGGCCATGTTTCCGGCCCTTATTCCGCTGATTTTAATGTTCGTTTATCTTGCATTGCATCTTTTTTTCAAATTTCGACACGGAAGTCGCATTTTGTTGTCACTTTTTATTTTGAACACCGTCATTATAATAGTGAATTACATAATTAAAATTATTTGAGTTATGGAAGTTATTGATAATGTGAATGGTATTAAGGAGCAGTTGCCAAATTCGAATGCGGCTTTGGTAATGGGCATTTTGAGCCTAGTGTGCATATGCTGTGGTCCGGCTGAGATTGTTGGAATTATTCTGGGCATTTTGGCGATAGTTTATGCCAAAAAGGCTAAAACGCTTTACGATGAAAACCCCGGCCGATATACCGAAGATTCGGCCAAGAACGCCAACACAGGGCGCATTTGCGGCATTGTTGGCCTGTGCTTGAGCTGCGTGTGGGTGATTTGCGCCATATCCTTCTGGATATTAATGGTGCTGGGAATTATAGCCGGTACGGGATTCCATTTTTAAATAGAAACACTCTATCTTCCAAAAAGTATGATTGTGGTCCAACAACGGTTTGGACCACAACGCTTTTATGCTACATTTGCTACTTGTAAAAAACAAATAGCAATTCAAGGAAATGTTTGAAAATCTGTCAGATAAACTCG
>JAGCFC010000039.1 GCA_017650325.1 Salinivirgaceae bacterium
GACTTTGGTCCAATGCTGCGCAACCTGAAACTTGCCATCTTTGGTGCTGGCGCACAGTTCGGAATCTTTGCCGTGCTGATTATCGCAAGCTACTGCGGATTCACAATGCAAGAGGCTGGCTCACTTGCCATTATCGGTGGTGCCGATGGCCCAACGGCTATCTTCACAACCATCAAACTGGCCCCACACTTGTTAGGCCCCATCGCCATTGCAGCCTACTCGTATATGGCGCTTGTGCCAGTGATTATTCCACTTGTCGTGAAGTTGACTTGCTCTGAGAAAGAATTGAAAATCAATATGAAAGAACAAGACCGCCTATATCCGAACGCAAAAGAGTTCAAGAATATGCGCGCCTTGAAAATCATTTTCCCGATTGCCACCACAACCGTTGTGGCCATTCTGGTTCCGACAGCTGTTCCATTGGTTGGTATGCTGATGTTCGGTAACCTGATTAAAGAGGTTGGCGCCAACACATCGCGTATCTTCGATGCCGCTTCTAACGCCATAATGAACTCTGCCACAATCTTCTTGGGCTTGTCAGTGGGTGCGACAATGACCGTTGACGCATTCTTGAACCTTCAGACAATCGGTATTGTGGTTGGTGGATTCTTCGCCTTCGGCCTGTCGATTTTCGGCGGCATTCTGCTGGTGAAGGTTTTCAACCTGTTCTCGAAAAAGAAAATCAACCCACTGATTGGCGCAACTGGCTTGAGCGCCGTGCCAATGGCATCGCGTGTTGCCAACGACATTGCTCTGAAATACGACCCGCGCAACCACGTGCTCAACTACTGTATGTCGAGCAACGTGTCGGGCGTGATTGGCTCGGCAGTGGCAGCGGGCATTCTGATTGCCTTCCTTGGGTAAATTTTGATTGTTAAATATGAAAAACGCCTTCCTTCGGGGAGGCGTTTTTTATTGGTGCCCTTCCAACTTCAGCAGCGCAATTTTGTTCTCAATACCACCACCATAGCCGACAAGTTTGTTTCCAACCCCAACAACCCTGTGGCACGGAATAATAATGCCAATAGGATTCCACCCCACCGCGCCACCAACAGCCTGCGCCGACATTTTTTCAATACCGCGCTTTTTAGCTATTTGTGCGGCAATGTCGCCATAGGTCACGGTTCGTCCGAAAGGAATTTGCTGCAAAATATCCAAAACATCTTTACGGAAAGGCGTCGCGTTGTCTATTCTGAAATTTGGTGTGAAATCAGGCTCTCGGCCTGAAAAATAAATATCGAGCCAACGGCTGACATCTTTAAAAACGGGCAGAGCGTTGCATGACTTCACCGCATTGCACGATTTTATGAAATGCAACCCGGTCAGCACTTCGCCATCGGAAATCAGAAGAAGATTGTCGAACGCGGCAGGCGTGGTGTATATGGATGTGAAGGTCATTTTTGCGCTTTATTCAACACTTTTTCCATAAATACGAACTCCAATTCACCATCTACTATTTTTCTATCGAAGATTTTGTAGCCGTTTCTTTCGTATAGGCGGATATTATCTATGCTCCTGGTGCTTGTAAAAAGTTCGTATCGGTTTGACGGGCAATACTTTTCAATTTCGAGCAGCAACATTGTGCCATAGCCGCAATGCCGACATTCGGGATGCACCATCAGCTTGCCAATATAGACAGTCCCTTCGTTCTCTCTAGCACGGATCGAACCTATTATCGCACCATCAGAATCAATCATTTTTAGGATAATTCCAGCATTAAATTCGGCAACAACTTCGTCCAAAGTTTGTTGCAACGGCGGAATAGTCTTGCCGCCGAATAGTGCCGCTTCGCTCTGATATGCAAGATATTGGAGCAGCAAAATTGAAGGAAGATCGCTGGCATCTGCCTTGACAATTATAGGTGTGCTTGTTGGATTCATTTTTAAAACATTGTCAATTGGCAAAATAGTAATTATTGCTAAACGGGAACAAAAGGGTGCGGAGAAAAAGCCGCTGGCCAATTGTTTCATTGTCAGCCATCAAAGTTTTTTATTTCCGAAACAATCACAATTTGCCCGCTTTTTGCATTTGGGTTGCCGACTTTATCAAAAACAACAGTTATGAAACATATCATCAAGAACTATGAAGAGCTGAAAGCTCTTGAGGGCAAGGAGATTGGCACGTCGGACTGGCAGCAGATAACGCAGGAGCAGATTAACCAATTTGCCGACGTAACTTGCGATCACCAGTGGATTCACACCGATGTTGAGCGCGCCAAAGTGGAGTCTCCGTTCCACAGCACCATCGCTCACGGCTACCTGACAATAGCGCTGATGCCTTACCATTGGGAGCAGGTTATCGATGTGCAAAACCTAAAAATGCAGATCAACTACGGCATCGAAAAATTGAAATTCGGTCAGCCGGTTCTCACGGGCAGTTTCGTTCGCATGCACGCCGATATGCTGTCGGTAACCGATTTGCGCGGCGTTGTTAAGGCTTGTATCGCAATAAAAATGGAGATAAAAGACAGTCCAAAACTGGCCTTTGAAGGCACAATTGTGTTCGTTTATCACTTCAATAAATAAAATTGTTTGCAAGTGTTGCACATAATAAAAAAATATGAATATTTGATGCCGTTAGCAGCGCACTGCTGACAGACGGATTTTTAACAGAAAAACAACACTATATGGGCAGCACAAACAAACCACGTGTGATAAAAGACTTCGATAAGATTAGCGAAGAGATGCGAGAGCAGGTCAAGGCAATGTATCCTGAAGGATTCAACGCCTATCTTATATCGTTCACCAACAAAGATGGCCAACTATGCTGCGGTCTGCCTTTTGAGACCGAAGACCGCATGTATCTGCTTCGAATCAACAACGAAGATACCGGAAATATTGACGATGATGACTTTTTCGACGACGGCAACAAAGATGATGAGTTGGATGACAACGATTTCAGCAACATTGCCGACGATTCGGAACCTGAAGATGACAGCGCATCATCGCTGAACGACTCGTTCTAAGAACACCGCTTGCACGGCTGCTTGATGCCTGTAAGCACAAAAAAAGTTTGGCAATCAGTCAAAAAACAGTAAAAGGCTTCTGATTTTCAGTTGCCTTTTTTTATTTTTGTTGAACCAAAAAAATTAAAAACGATATGGAAAATAAAGATTTTATAGTCAAATCGTTGGGCAAGGGCAACGTAGAATCGCCTTTGGTTCAGACTCTGGCGAAGACAGCCTATGACTTCACCACCGACAACGACCGTATTCTGTACGACAACTCGCTGAACTACTTCAAGAAATGCGGCAAAAGCAGTAAAGAGCCAATGACTCTTGAAAAAGCCGGTCCGCGCAAAGCCCTTTACTTTGAGCCCGCCAAAACCAAAGTTGGCATTGTGACCTGCGGCGGACTTTGTCCAGGCCTGAACAACGTCATCCGAAGTCTTGTCAATCACCTTTACTACCGCTACGATGTAAAGCGAATCATTGGTTTCAAATACGGCTACGAGGGTCTTGTACCAAAATACAACCACGAGATTGTAGAACTGACTCCGAAACTGGTCGACTATATCCACCAATCGGGCGGTACCATTCTGGGATCATCGCGCGGCAATCAGGATGTAGAGCAGATTGTTGACACTCTCGACATTATGAACATCAATATATTGTTCTGCATTGGCGGCGACGGCACCTTGCGCGGCGCACACGCCATCCATGAGGAGATTGAACGGCGCGGCCTGAAAATCTCAGTTGCGGGTATTCCAAAGACCATTGACAACGACATCAACTTCATCGAGCGGTCGTTCGGTTTCGAGACGGCGTTCTCCGTGGCCAACGATATCATCAACTCGGCTCACAACGAGGCCAAAGGCGCCTTCAACGGCATTGCCCTACTCAAACTGATGGGTCGAGATTCTGGTTTTATTGCAGCCAACGCCGCCCTGTCAACACAAGAGGTGAACTTTGTTCTTGTGCCCGAGATGAACTTTGAGTTGTACGGACCTTACGGATTCCTGAAATGTCTGCGCAAACGCCTTGAGGCCAAACATCATGCGTTGGTTGTGGTGGCCGAGGGTGCCGGACAAGATTTCTTCGACATAAAGGAACACGAGAAAGACGCATCGGGCAACATCAAGAAACAAGACATCGGTGTTTTCCTGCGCGACAAGATTATCGAGGAGTTCACCGCCAAGAAATTCCCGTATGCACTCCGCTATATCGACCCGAGCTACATCATACGCAGCGCACCGGCTAACGCCAACGACAGCAAATTCTGCAACATTCTGGCACAGAACGCCGTTCATGCAGCAATGGCAGGCAAGACTGACTTTGTGGTGGGATACTGGAAACACCAGTTCACCATTGTTCCGATACCAATTGCCGTGGCAGAGCGCAAGAAAATCGACCTCAACAGCGATTTCTGGTGGAACGTGCTTGAGGCTACTGGCCAACCGCAGTCGATGGTGAACCCGAAATAGGACATTGCACTACAAGCAGAAAACAAAATCCGCCGCACCTATATAATATGGTTGCGGCGGATTTTTTGTTTGCAAATGTGATGGCACAAAAAAAGCAAACCATTAGGTTTGCCTTAATTGTATCGTTTAGAGACGGTATTATGCCTTGTGCAATTTCTCGTCAGAAACTGTCAGTTTCTTTCTGCCTTTTGCTCTGCGGGCTGCCAATACACGACGGCCATTTTTGGTAGCCATTCTTTCACGAAAACCGTGTTTATTCCTACGCTTTCTCTGAGACGGTTGGAATGTTCTTTTCATTGCCATAATATATTCCCTTTCTTATGTTTTATTGTCCTTTTTTATAGGACTGCAAAAGTATGTTTTTTTTTGAATGGTACAAACACCTGACGAAAAAACGACATCAATTTTCTTCAGTTTCCGACAAATTGTTTATCCTCTGAAGCAAAACATCTCTATAACAGCTATTTAGCAGTTCGCCTTGCACCATGCAGACATTAAGTTGAAATGTTGTGAGTTGGCTGACGACCGTCACCAACGGAAAATTGTAGAAATGCTGCCGTTCCCAATCTCTATTATAACGGCGTTTGTTTAAACGTAAAACATTTGTATTAAGATTTGTATTTACCAAATCGGTTATCCAAGCATCATTTGGCGATATTAGGGCCGAAATATCACTTCTATAATTATCAATCATATCGTGCAATAATTTAGCTTTCATGCGCTTGCGTCCAAGCATGAAACGCCGAACAGAGTTGATCTCAACATTCGACTGAATCGGCACAAGGTTCACAAACAATGCGGTGTCCTGCAACATCTTATTCCCTTCAACATATATTATAAGGTCACGCTTCAGATTGTCGATGTAACTTATCATGCTGTCACTCTTTTGTGTAACCAATGTTGCCTTATTCCTGATTTGCATCAGAGCTGTATCATCTGCACAAAGCGACTCAATTTCGTCAAAGACGTGGCTGTTGCGGCTTTGTAATGACTCCAACTGCAGCAAGGCCTCCTGATTCGAAATGGTAAACGACCTTAAAATTGGTCTGTGCACCAGACTCGTGAGCATTCCAATTACAATAAAAACACTGAAAAGGACTATCGGGAACCACGAATCGACACTGGTCTCATAAAACCGACGACGCATGGCAAGCATCAATAGAGACGCCAGCAAAAGGAATGAGCCTCCAACATAAATAAGAACTTTGTTGCCTCCCCAACTTACCATAAAGAACGTCACTCCCATCAGAAAAATGAAGAATCCGAGAATGCTCAACACAATTATCAAACCTATGCGGTTCTCTTGATGCTCCTTGAAAATCACTATGAAAAGAGGTATCAGATAACCAAGATTGAAAGTAAAGAATCCGACCAGAAAAAGGACCTTTCCAGCCACAAAGTCGAGATTCATGAATATTGCACCGAGCAATAAAATGAGTGAGGACAAATACCCCCAAATCAAAACATTGTGTTTCATATATCCACCATTATTCAAAGGGTTACGCCCCCCCGTTAAATCACAAAAGTACTGCAAAAAAAATAACACCCACACAGAACTCCACAACAAATTTCTTCGCTTTAGTTCCGCACCAAACTACGGTTGATCACAAAAGCCCGCTCCCATCCAACATGAGTCTATATTATTGATCATCCAATAATTACGAATACAACCATTTCGAGTCCGCAATTCAGAAACATGCCATGAAAAATCAAAAAACACAGACATTAATAAAAAAGATCAATTTGATACTCTTTGAAAACTTTAAACGAGTATATTTGAAAATGCTTTGGAGCGATTTGTTCCGGCATAATTTTAAAATATCACATTATGAATTCAGTACTTCTATTCGCTCTGATAATTATTTTCGGCGTTATCCCATTCGGGATTGTATTTCTTCGCGTCATATACAAAAAGACCATCGTTTTCAAAATCGGGGTGGTGATTTTCCTGCCCGCGATGTTCTGCACGATTGTTGCGTATATAGTCGGATATTATGGACTCCTATCGCTGGTTTGGGCAGTTCCATTGTGTTTTGCGGCTTTAATGATAAGCAACCTGGCAACTAAAAGGTTTATCCAACGGCCAATTGTAAGGCTTCGTGAAAAGATTGACGAAATGGGGCGTGGAGTTTTCGCGGCCAGCAAAAGCGAGTCGAAACATAAGCAAGACGAAATTGGCGACATATACCGCTCATTCAAAAATCTAGCTGTAAATTTGCATAATACAGCAATATTCGCTGATGCCATCGCACACAATAATTTCGAACACGAATACACCCTGGCCAGCGAAGATGACGAATTAGGCAAGGCTCTGACAAACATGCGCGACGAGTTGAAAAAAGCCAAAGCGGCCGAAAAACAGCAGACAATCGAACAAGAGAAAGAGGCATGGACAGCCAACGGCATAGCCATTTTCAACGACTTGCTGCGTCAGGAGACTTCGAACCTCGAGGCCATGAGTCAGAAGTTCATAAGCAAACTGACCGACTACATTGGTGTTGTTCAAGGCGGTGTGTTTATTATCAACGAAGACGATGCCGAACATATAAAATATGAGCTGAAAGGCGCCGTTGCCTACAGCCGAGCCAAACACATGGAAAAAGATTTCGAAATCGGCATCGGACTGGTTGGCCAGTGCGCATACGAGAGAGCGCCCATCTACCTGAACGAAATTCCTGACAATTACATGGAAATAACATCCGGTTTGGGCGAATCGAATCCGAATTACGTGCTACTGATGCCCGCCATTATGAACGACAAAGTGTATGCCGTAATTGAACTGGCATCGTTCGGAAAAATCGATGAGTACAAAATCAATTTCCTGACGAAGATAAGCGACGCATTGTCATCAACGATTTCAATGCTGAAAATAAACTCGAGCACAGCCAAACTGCTCGAAGAATCGAAAGACAAGGCCGATATGCTTGCCGAGCAGTCGGAAGTGCTGAAACAAAGCTACGAGGAACTTCGCGCAACGCAAGAAGACCTTGCACGCAAAGAGGCCATGCTGCGTGAATTGGAAGAACGTTACAACATCCACCTGGAGGACGCTGAAGCATAGTTTAGTTTAATCGGGAACAATAATAAACCCGCTGTATTCAATTGAATGCAGCGGGTTTTATTTTCTTTTGATACCAGTTAGCTAATCAGGCGCGCTTACGCGACAAAGCATCGTTAATCTGTTTTTTGTATAACTCGATGAGCGGCAGACCGTAAACAACTGTCTGTTTGGGGATTATCGACTCCCGACTCATGCCTGGCACCGTGTTTATCTCCATAAAGTAGAATTTTCCTTCTTTTTGCAGATAGTCGATACGGACAACACCTGTGCAGCCTAGCAAATCATAAATTTTAGATGTAAGTGTCTGGCACTCTTTCATGTCGTGCTCCGACAAGCGCGCCGGCGTAATCTCTTCCGACATTCCCGGTGTATACTTAGCCTCGACATCGAAAAACTCGTTTTTGCTGACAATCTCGGTTGGCGGGAACACAATCGACTCACTATCAGTCTTGAACACTCCGCATGTAAACTCGCCTCCCTTAATGAACGGCTCAATTATTATCTCGCTATCCTCTGCAAAAGCCTTATCTATAGCAGATTGCAAATCTGCAGATTGCTTAACTTTTGTCACTCCAAAACTCGAGCCTCCGTTGTTTGGTTTCACAAACATCGGGTAGCCGCAACGGGCGCTTATCTCGTCAAGCGAGTACGGCTGATTCTTGCGCAGCAGTACGGCATCGGCTGTCAGAATTCCATATTCTTTAAGGAAAACTTTGCATGCGAACTTGTTGAAAGTCAAGGCCGAAACAAAGGCACTACATGTTGTGTAAGGAATATTAAGCATATCGAAGTAAGACTGCAGCATTCCATCCTCGCCCGGAGTACCGTGAATCGCCATGAACACAGCATCGAAAACTATTTTTTCACCATCCAGAACAAACGTAAAATCGTTGCGGTCGATTGGATAAAGCGTCTCTCCTATCTTTGCGCACCAACTTTCGCGTGTGATATACACCGTATAGGCATTGTAGTCAGCACTGATTACCGAGGCAATCTGCTCGGCGCTTCGCAGCGATATGACACTTTCTTTGGAATAACCACCGCAAACTACTGCTATTTTTTTCTTTTCCATTATTTATGCATTTAAATATTAACCATTTACACTTGTCATTACATCATATGTAACAACGGACTAAAGGTATGCTTATAACTGCATTTTTCAAGTTTTTTTTCGATGCATTGATGATTGCTATCCTATAACGGCAACCATCTGACACTCAGCAATTAAAAAACTCAACACGAAAAAAAAGCACCAATAGTATTCCGAAACCATGAATAAATATTATCTTTACAATTGCAACTATAAGAGAAAAACGATGAAACACATAGCCTTAATAACGCTCTGTCTGGCGTTTTCCGGTTTTTTATCGGCGCAAGAACCTGCAGTAGTGCAGATGTCGAAAGCTGATTTCCTACAAAAAGTGATGAACTACGAGCAAAACCCCACACAATGGGTTTACTTGGGTGACAAACCTTGTATTATTGATTTTTATGCAGACTGGTGCCGTCCATGCAAAATTGCTTCTCCCATTCTGGAAGAACTGGCCGAAGAGTACAAAGGCAAAATCAACTTCTACAAAGTGAACACCGACAGCGAACAATCTCTGGCAACCGCTTTCGGCATTCAAAGCATTCCCGCTTTTTTGTACTGTCCGCAGAATGGCAAGCCACAAATGTCGGCAGGCATCGCACAATCGGTCGAAGAGACCAAAGCAATGTTCAAAAAAATTATTGAGGAGTTTCTGCTGAAACAATAGCTTTTTTATTGCGAAACCAGAACCACTTTCCGGCGGCTGCCATCAACCACAAAATGCGACCGGATAACTGACAACGCCTGAAAACATCCTAAGGCCGAAGGGGTAATGTTTCCGTTTGGATTTATTAGTGGAGGTTGGATGTTGCTGTATTTAGATGAGAACTGCTTCGACAATCCCGAAAAATACTCATACACACTTGCCGACAACGAATAGACGCTCACAACCACCTCATCGCCAACATTTAAAGTGCAAGGAACAGTCATCTTGTAAATGTCGGCCATGCGCGACTCTTCATAAAGCCACAACGACAAACCATCGTTGAGCAAAACGCCATTTTTCTCAATTTCAATGCGATAATAGCGCATTGTGTCGGATTTCTGCTTGGTGTAAACCGATGCATAATAGCCAATCGTATCGAATATTGTATAGTTGTCGCGGTACTCAACCACAATGGAATCGATAAAAAAGCGTTGAGGCATTTTCTCAATCGATGTGTAGCGGTCGCCTTCAACCTCAACCGTAAGCAGATACTGCGTTCCGGCCGTGCCAGCAATGTTATTTGTCTGATACACACCTTTGCCGATATTCTCCAACTGCGCCGAATTACCTTTGTCGTCACGAATCAGGACAATCGCACCGTCGACCAACTCACAATCGGCGGTATCAGTAGCTTCGACCGACCTCGACACAATTACCGTCGAAACTGAATCACCATCGGTTATCCGCCCCTCAATAACAATTGTGCGATCGCAATTTCCATACTCATCGACCGACAACGGCTCGTAACATCCTGTGGTAAAGACTGTTGCAAACGCCACTATCGGCAATAGTATATTTTTGCGAAACTTGCTCATATCGAGCACAAATATAGATTAATAATTGGTGTTAGGTGTTGGGTATTGGGTGTTAGCGTTTATGTTACTTTTGCAGAAAATTTGCTTTTGATGGGAATTGCCTTACCAAACGATTTTGAAGCGCGGATGCGCGGGCAGCTTGGCGCTGAATACGACAGCTTTGTTGCAGCGCTCGAATCACCCATACCAACAAGCATCAGACTCAACCAACACAAAAACAGCGCGTTAGCCGACAATAGCGACACAGTTGCTTGGGAGCCGCAAGGGCGATATCTGGCAGAAAGACCAGTCTTCACCCTCGACCCACTGCTGCACGCCGGAGCCTATTATGTGCAAGAGGCAAGTTCGATGTTTGTGGGGTATGTACTGCGGCAAATTACTGGCAATGAGCCCAATATCCGCATTCTCGACCTTTGCGCCGCACCCGGAGGAAAAAGCACGCACTATGCGTCGCTCATTGGCAGCGGCGGACTGCTTGTGTGCAACGAAGTGATTTCGAGCCGTGTGCCCGTCTTAAGCGAGAATCTTACCAAATGGGGATGCCCCAATGTATTGGTTACCAGCAACGATCCAGCAGATTTTGGACGTTTGAACGGATTCTTCGATGTTGTGGCCGTTGATGCACCTTGCTCGGGCGAGGGAATGTTCCGCCGCGACTCTGTGGCAGTCAGCGAGTGGAGTGTGGCCAACACCCGCACATGCGCGCAACGACAGCAGCGCATTGTGGCCGATGTGTGGGATGCACTCAAACCCGGCGGCTGCCTGATTTACAGCACTTGTACCTTTTGCCCCGATGAGGACGAAATCCTAATGAGCTGGATTGCCAGCGAGTTTGGCGCCGAAAACATCGCCATCGATTTGCAACCCGAATGGGGCATCACGCCAATTGAGAAAGACGGATGCGTGGGCTACCGATTCATTCAGCACAAAACGCGTGGCGAGGGATTTTTCTGCTGCGCCTTCCGCAAGACCGATGGCAGCTTGGTATCGACTAAAAAACTGAAAAACAAGATTATGCCCGTCCCCAAAAAGTTAGTTTCACGCTTGCGCGAAATGACCGACGGCACCGAATTTGAATACTACCAGAAAAACGATATTGCCATTGCCGTGCCGCAAGCCATTGCCGCCGATGTGCTGGCTGTATCCGACTGCCTGAATGTGAGAAAAATGGGAACAGCTGTGGCCCGGATTTTCGGCGACAAGCTGGCTCCTGAACACGAGTTGGCCCTGTCGTGGGCATTAAACCGGCAAGCCTTCAACGCTGTGGAGCTTTCCCTACCCGATGCTCTGCGCTATCTGCACCGCGACAATATATTTATCGACGGTGCTCCCACGGGTTTCAACCTTGTAACATTCAATAATTTGCCATTAGGCTGGATTAAAAATATCGGCAACCGCTGGAACAATCTTTACCCGCAGAATTGGAAAATTAGAATGAATGTGAAGTGATTTTGCAAGATTTGCCTCATATAATAGCACAAAAAAAGCCAATCCTTTCGGACTGGCTTTTTATTTAAGAAACTAAAGCGTTAAGCGATAGCGATTTGACGCATTGGTTTGGGTTTGGCTTCCTCGCGTTTCGGAATCTCAATGTTCAAGATACCATTGTCGTACTTGGCCGAAATCTTATCGCCATTGGCTGCTTCTGGCAGTGTGAACGAGCGGCTGAATGATTGATAACTGTACTCGCGGCGCGTGAAATGCTCGTCGTTTTTGGTTTCATTCTCAACCTTCTTTTCTGACGAAATGGTCAGAACATTGTGGTTTAGCTCAATCTTGAAGTCCTTCTTATCGAACCCCGGAACTGCCATCTCAACCTTGAAGGCGTCGGCATTTTCCTTAATGTTCACTGACGGCAAAGTGGTATTTGTGTCAGAGTAGTTGCGGTTTGTCCAATCGAAGAGGTCATTGTCAAAAAGTTGACCGAACAACGACGGATAATTGTTAGAAAATCTTGAGAGTGTCATAGTTCAATCCTCCATATTTAAATTAGACATTAAATTCACAATCAATTGGTTAAGCTATAGCGATTTGACGCATCGGTTTTGGTTTGGCTTCCTCGCGTTTCGGAATCTCAATGTTCAAGATACCGTTGTCGTACTTGGCCGAAATCTTATCGCCGTTGGCTGCTTCAGGCAGTGTGAACGAGCGGCTGAACGATTGATAACTGTACTCGCGGCGCGTGAAATGCTCGTCGTTTTTGGTCTCATTCTCAACCTTCTTCTCTGACGAGATGGTCAGAACATTGTGGTCGAGAGCAATCTTGAAGTCCTTCTTGTCGAACCCTGGAACGGCCATCTCAACCTTGAAGGCGTCGGCGTTTTCTTTAATATTGACTGACGGCAAAGTGGTGTTTGTGTCAGAGTAGTTGCGGTTGTTCCAATCAAACAAATCGGTGTCGAAGAGTTGGTCGAAAACCGACGGATAATTGTTAAATCTTGCGAGTGTCATAATTAAATCCTCCATATTTTAGTTA
>JAGCFC010000040.1 GCA_017650325.1 Salinivirgaceae bacterium
CCCAACGGCATATTCAGCAAATGCCTGTACTGCAACTCCATAACCATTGCAAGCGATATGAGCGCCACGGTGATTATGTTCTGAATGATGATGAAAAGACGCGAGAAGACGGTTTTTGTCTGTCGACGCTGCTCACCTTTGATGATGGCTACCGTATTGTAACTCAATGTGATTGCTGCCGGAATGGCACCGGAAACTCCGCCCACAATTATCGCAAGCAATACGTAGAGCGCAATGTAGGCCGGCGAGAAGGCAATGTCGAGCCCGATATCGCCCGCCACGTATCGGTTGAAGACAGGTTCAAAACCTTTGGCAAGCAAAACCGCCAATATTATGCAACCAGCCACAAATGTCACTGCCTCAACAATATAACGGCGGAAAATCGTGCCGCGCTGTTCGCCCAATGCCGTGCGTATGGCCATTTCTTTGGCGCGTTTGCCAGCAAGCGCTACACTCAAGTTGATATAATTGAAAAGCGCCGATGCCAGAAGAAGGATTCCAACGGCTATCAGCACGTAAACCATTGTCAGATTGCCGTGTTTTAGAGCATTCGAGCGGTTGCGTGGCGAGAAGTAGATTTCCTTGTAGGGAATAGTCAGACTGAACGGCGAGTGCAGCCAGTTCCAACCTGACATTTCGCGCCGCATGACAGTGTCAATCAAATCACGGACAGCCGCATGGTCGGCACCTTCGCGCAAGCGGATGAAAACAGCGTCGTGCGGTGAGAAAAAATCGTCGTGGGATGGTGCCACGTCTGGTTTGCCAAGCGGCTTGTAAATGTCTTGTTTTTTCAAAATTGAATGGTCGTCGGCGCGGACAATGCCACCAATAGTACAAGTGTCGCCTCTGACAACAATGGTTCGTCCAACAGGGTCGATGTCGGGCGATATTTTTCTTGCAAAATTCTCGTCGATAACAACTTGATTTTTATCGTTCAAGCACTCTTTCGTGCCCACTACAAAATCGAACTGAAAGAAATCGAAAATCACGGGGTCAATTTCGCAAACGTGTTGATACCCTGGAAGTTCATTGTTATCATATCGAACTTTAGTGCCAAAGCAATTAATTCGTCCTGCAGCCTCAACGTCAGGCACACGGTCGAGAACCAAACTCATTTCGCCGGGATTGACATTTAAGTCGTCCTCACGGCCCATATTCAACGAGTAGAGCCGTTGGTAGTCGTTCGCCTCGCGCGTAACCGCAAACTGCTGCCAAGTGTAGCACGATATCACAATCACAAACGCCAGACTGACAATCAGCCCCAACGCCTCGATGGCTACATACAATTTGTTGCGCGACAGGAATTTAAAGTAACTTTTCATTTCGGTAAAAGTTTAGTGGTTAAGTTTAAATAAGGTTTAGTCTTAGTGTTAGTGTTAGTGTTAGTATAAGCGTTATCGTTCCTTATTCACTTCGTAGCGATTCCACCGGATTGCAAGTCGCCGCCCTCAATGAGCGCAGTGTCACAATGGCTGTTGTGAGTATGAGCACAATAAGCAATGCCGATGCGAACACCCACCAGTGGATTGGCGTTCGGTAGGCGAAGTCTTGCAAGTAACTGTTCATCAGCAAGTAACCCATAGGTGCGGCAATGGCAAAGCAGGCCAGCACAATGATGGCGTAGCGGCGGTTGAACATCTTCAAAATATCGACTATCGATGCACCGTTCACACGGCGGATGCCTATCTCTTTGCGGCGGTATTCAGTCTCGAACAATACCAATCCGAATACGCCCAGAAGCGAGATAATGATGGTCATTACCGCAAGCATTCCAATGAGCCGCGCACGGTCCTCAACATTTTGATAGAACTGTTGCAACTCCCTATCAAACAAGTGAATGTCCATTTGCTCGGCAGTCAAATCGGGTGCGAAACCATTCACGGTTTTTTCGATGAACGACATAACCTCTTTGTAGTTGGCACCCTCAATGGTTCGCACGTACAGAAGCGACATTGGCAGCCGTGGGGACCACCACATATAGAAGCACATTGGCGAAATGCCTGAATTCAATGGCCTGAAATTGAAATCTTTGAAAAAACCGACAATCTCCTGCGGATAGCCCTCGTAGCCGTCGAATTTGCTGTCGAGCGTGAATTGGCAGCGTTGGTGGGCAGTCTCGTTAAAGATAAACACACCGCCCGGCACCTCTTTGTCCGACTCGTTGAAAGTGCGGCCTTCGGTAATCTCAATGCCAAAAAAATCAGGCAGATGCGGTGAGCAAACTAAATCAGTTATGGCTACAGTCTCACCATTGATAACGCGCTGCAAATCGCCCGTGAAGTTATCAACTATCCGGGATGCGCTCCACGCCACGTCTTTAATCTGCGGATTTTGCCGCAAAGCCGCCTCGATGCTCTCGTTCGAGTTGGCCGAAGCCGCGTTGGTGTAGGCCACAATGATATTCTCGCGGTCGAAGCCCATATCGTGGTTAAGCAAATAAAGATTTTGCTGACGAATGACCACTGAACTGATAATGAGTATGATGGCTGTTGCAAACTGCACCATTACAAGCACATAACGTAGCGAGCGACCTGTTGCGCTTGCCCCGAAATTCGCCTTGAGCGCAAAAGCCGGCTCAAATGATGTCAGGTAGAGCGCAGGGTAGATACTCGTTATAATCGCCACCAAAATAGCTGCTAATGAACAAGTTATTAGAATATCGGCATTTACGGCCATTGAAGTGGTGCACGCCAGCAGGCCATTGAAACTCGACTGTTGGAACGCTGCGATTATCACCACAGCCACAGCGATGGCGGCAAGTGTCATTGTAACGGCCTCGGCCACAACGCTTAACGTGAGCGAGGTGCGGCTACTGCCTAAAATCTTGCGTGTGTTGACACTGCGGATTTTCACCGGCACAAGGGCGAAAAACATATTCACATAGTTGATGATTGCCACCAGCAGAATGAGCACGGCCAGTGCCAGAAAGGTGTAAGCCTGTTTTTTAGAGCCGTAGGCGGGCAGCGATGACAGCGTCTCGTCGAAATAAGTGTCGGCTATCGGTACCAAATGGAAACCGAACTCCTCAACAACCGATTTTACTTCTTCCTCGTCATTAGGGTTGATGCCATAATAAGCGGGGAACATTCCGCCCTCAATACAACCGCGGCGCATACGTTCCCTAACTGCCTGCTCGGCTTCGGCAACCGTAACGCCAGGCGTCAGCTTCATATAATAGGTGCACTGCCAGTAGTTCCAGTTGTCAATGTGCGCGTCACCCTTGTCGTAAAACATTTTGATGAAATCGAAATTGCTGTTGCGTGGCATATCCTTGTAGATGGCCGCAATTTGGCACACTTCTTTGTTGTCGCGCTCGTTGAGCAAAAGCGCGTCGCCCACTTGCAGCCCCAGCCGCTTTGCTTCCGATTCCGAAATGGCGTAGTGATTTGGCTTTCCGGCAATATCGCTATATGAGCCAACAACAAACTCAAACCCGAAAACCTGTGCCGATTCTTTAGTCAGATAGCTTGTACCGATGATAACGCTGCGCTCAAAACCACCATCGAAACTGCCATGCTTGCCATCGGGCTGAAGAATGTAATTAGTCGGCCTTGTGTAGAGACTTGCGGCTCCGCCTGCGGCAATCTCGGGAACCTCGCGGATTATCTGCTCGGCAAGCGGCCTCGGCATTTGTAAACCGTACTTTTTGCCGTCTTGCGCGCTGCCAACCATAGTTGCAACGTAGATGTTTTTGTAGTCTTTAAGACCTCGGTTAAAGCCCAAATCGTGGCGCACCTGAACGGTCAGAATGTACAAAGCCGCAATGGCCACACCCATTCCCAGCGTGTTGATTATGAACGATGCGCGGGTAGTTTTGCCTTTTCGAAAGAAACTCATAGTTGTGTGTTTATTGAATGATTGACTAATTGACTAATTGAACGCGTGAATTATTAGCTGTCAGCATTGAGCCGTGAGCAATCAGCCCCTCTTCATTGTTAATTTTTCATTCTGTCCTTAACGATTCCACCGGATTGCAAGTGGCGGCGCGCAATGAGCGCAGCGTCACAATTGTTACCGTTACAGCCATTACGGCCACGAGTGCCACAACAAACACCCACCAGTGGATGGCTGTGCGGTAGGCAAACTGTTGCAGATAGGTGCCTATAATCAAATAGCTGACAGGGGCGGCAATGCCAAAGCAAGCCAGCACAATCAGCACGTAGCGACGGTTGAACATTTGCAACACATTGGCAATGGTGGCGCCGTTCACACGGCGTACGGCAATCTCCTTGCGGCGGTACTCGGTCTCGAAAAGCACCAGTCCGAACACACCGAGCAGAGCAATGATGATTGCGATAACCGAAAGCATACGTGTCAGTTTCCCGAATCGACTGAAGTCGTTGTACAGTTGCGCCAGGTCGGTGTCGAACAGATGCACGTTGATGTCCTCGGGTGTGAGTTTCTCGTCGAAGCTCATAACGGTCTGTTCAATGTGTTTGAAAACTTCTTTGATGTCGGCGCTTGCGGTTGTGCGCACCAACAGGTCGGTACAGGGACGCCATTTGTTTTGGTCGCCCCAAACGTAGAAGCAGTACGGGCGGACGGCATTACTCATTGGCCAGGCGTTGAAATCTTTGCAGATACCGACAATCTCGGCGTCTTTCTCTGCGTGTCCTGACAACAGTTTTCCAGGTGTGAAGTTGTACTGATTGCGGGCCGTCTCGTTGAAGATGAACACGCCGGTCTCGGTTTGTTGGTCGGCCTTTGTAAAGTTGCGGCCTTCAACAATCTCAATTCCCAGAAAATCAAGCATATTCCACGAGCACGGATACACTTCCCACATACATTGGTTGCCGTCAACCGTTCGGCCCCATGACATTCGCCCCCACGACACCAGCCAGCCGTCGCCCCAGGCCACGTCTTTCACCTGCGGGTTCTGCTGCAGCGCCGACGCAACGGTTTCCGACTCTTCGCCCACTTTGTTCGACACGTGAGCCACCACAATGTTCTCGCGGTCGAAGCCCATATCGTGTTTCAGCAGATAGCTGTTTTGAATATCGACAAAAATAGTCATGATAATGAAGCCGATAGCCACCGTAAACTGCACCATTACAAGCGCATAGCGCAGTGTTTTTCCGGTTTGGCTTGCGCCGAAATTCGCCTTGAGCGCAAAAGCCGGCTCAAACGATGTGATGTAGAGCGCCGGATAAAGGCTCGAACCCACGGCCACCACAATGGCGCCTACGGCGCAAAGCACGGCCACACCTGCGTTCCGGGCTATCGATACGCTGCAAGCCAGCAGTCCAGCGTAGGTTGTCGATTGCATTATCAGCAACAGCACAACCGCCAGTCCAATCGATACCGCTGTCATTGCCACAGCCTCTGAAACCACGCCCATTGTCAGGCTTGCGCGGCTGCTGCCCAATATCTTACGAGTGTTGATGCCGCGCATTTTCACCGGCACCAGCGCAAAAAACATATTCACATAGTTGATTATGGCAACAAACAGAATCAACAGCGCAATGGCAATCCAGCCGTAGGCCATACCCTTGTTGCCGTGTTTGATATAATTTCCCCCGATTTCCGAGAAAAAAAGGTCGGCAATGGGTATGAATTTGACATTCACCATACTCATGGCCTCTTCAAGTTCCTCGTCGTCTTTAGCAGTGCCGAACCATTCGGGGAAGAAACCGCCCTCGGTCCAGGCACGGCGCAAGCGTGCGTCGGCGGCACGGTCAAGGTCGTCGGTCGTGAGTCCGGCGGTGGGTTTCACAAAATAGGTGAAACTGCCCTCGCTCCAGTTGTCGATGCACACATTGCCGATGTCGCACAAAACTTGGTACTGCTCAAGGTCGCTGTTTTTCGGCGCGTCTTTGAAGATGGCCACCACCTCGCACATACGCTTGCCGCCGTCGGCGTTCTCTTGGATGATGTCGCCCACTTGCAGGTCGAAGTTCTTGGCCAGCGATTCCGAGATGGCCAGATGTCGGTCGTCGCCTTCCATAGCAGCCCACGAGCCCTGAACAAACTCATAACCAAGTACTTCGATGGTCGGTTTTGTTACAAAAGTAATGTAGGTGCCCATATTGCGCGGGAAACCGTTTTCGGCGCTGCCGTGCTCGCCCTCGGCTTGCAGGTTGTAGCTGCGCCAGTTCGAGCCCCACGGTCCAAACTCGCCGCCAGCGGCAATCTCGGGCAATTCGCTGATGAGCCGCTCTGCTATTGGTCGGCAAATCGATGTCATACGTCCCTCGCCGTTAAATTTGGGGACGTGCATTGCATAAATGTTCTCGTGATCGGGCAGATTTTTGTTGTAACCGAACATAAAATTCACCTGCACGGCCAGAATATAGAACGCCGCAATAGCCACACCCATTCCCAACGTGTTGATTATGAACGATGCCAGCGTTGTTTTGCCTTTTCGGAAGAAACTCATGGTAGTGTATTTATTGAATGATTGACTAATTGAATGCTTGAATGATTGTCAGTCAGCATTGAGCCGTGAGCAGTCAGCCCATCTTCATTGTTAATTCTTTACGTTCGTAATTGACTAATGCCTAATGCCTGACACCTAATGCCTATAGTTCATTCTTCACATCCGAAACAATCTGTCCGTCAAATAGGTTGATGGTGCGCTGTGCAACCGCCGCATCTTTGGGCGAGTGCGTAACCATAATGATTGTAGTGCCTTCGGCGTTCAGTTCGGTGAGCAGAGTCATAACCTCGCGACCGTTCTTCGAGTCGAGATTACCGGTTGGCTCGTCGGCCAGAATCAACTTCGGGTTGGCAACCAAAGCGCGCGCAATGGCCACCCTCTGCTGCTGACCACCCGACAACTGCTGCGGATAGTGCTTTGCGCGATGGCTGATGCCCATACGTTTCATAATGTCAGTCACACGTTGGCGGCGCTCGTTTGCACTGATGTTCAGATAGCGCAATGGCAACTCGATGTTGTCGTAAACGTTCAGCTCGTCAATCAGGTTGAAACTCTGGAACACAAAGCCAATCTGCCCTTTACGGAAGTTGGTACGTTCCTTCTCTTTCAGCCCCGACACCTCAGTGCCAAGCAGTTCGTATGAGCCGCCTGTTGGCGAGTCGAGCAAGCCCAGGACATTCATAAGTGTTGACTTGCCGCAGCCCGACGGTCCCATAATGGCGACAAACTCGCCCTCTTTGATTTCAAACGATACACCGTTCAGTGCAATGGTCTCAATTTCCTCTGTGCGGAAAACTTTCGAAAGATTTGTTACTTTAATCATAGTTTTAAGTTTTTAATGATAATGTTTATGTTTTTAAAATCTTTTTACAAAACTCTTGTGCCAAACTTATTACATGGCGCGTGCCAAAGTTTTATTTTATTGATATTCAGATATATTATGTTTTTGTAAGGTGTAAAAAAGTGTAAAATTCTTTACAGTTGGTTTACAATTGCTTTACAGATTTTGACATGAAATGATGGAAACAAAAAAGCACGAAACCATTATGCTGATTTCGTGCCTTTTGCGACTGATCTTCACAATATTTTATTCTTTTTTCAAAGCCTCGGCGGGATTAGTGTTTGCGGTTTTCACGCTTTGGTAGAGCACCGACACGGCGGCAATCAGCATCACTGTGAGTCCGGCAAGGGCGAAAATCCACCAGTACAGGTCGATGCGGTGGCCGAAACCGGAAAGCCAGCGGTTCATAACGTACCACCCTACCGGAATGCCCAAAACAAAGGCCACGCCAACCATCTTCATAAACGACAGCACAAGTTCGCGAAGCACTCCCGAATATTCGGCACCAAACACTTTCTTGACCGACACGCTCCGAATCTCCTGCTGCATATAGTACGAACTCATTGCAAACAAACCCAAAGCCGAAACCAGAATCGACAACAGCGTGAAGATGAACACCACATTCAGTACACGTTGCTCATCGCGGAAACCCTCCTCGATACTCTCTTCTATATATTTGGCTTCGAAGATTTTATCGGGGAAGACCGATTTGAACGCGGCCTCAACTTGCTGGCGGGCGGTGGCGTGGTCGCTTGTTGTTTTGATTATAAGCATCCAAGGATAATTGTCGTCGGGACTCTCTCCCCAGTTTGAAATCAGAGCCGAGCTTTGGGCAGCCTCAAGCGGACGAATCTTGAAATCGTAATAGATTCCCGCAATCTGTGCCTTTTGGTCGTAAAAAGTAAAATCGGTAGCCGTTTCATCGATACCTATCTCCTTGAAAGCATACTCGTTGAGCCACACGGCTTCTTTATTGGCACTGTGGTTATCCTGCTTCATTTTCAGCCCAAGAATCTTGAAATAGTTGTCATCGCCATCAATCTGTTGAAAAGAAACGAAGTCGCCGTTGTCAATAGTTACAGTTACATTGTTGGTATGCTCAAGCGGGATGCCATTGCCCTGACCCACCATATCAACACACGATGTTGCGTTCAGTTTGTCAATAACCGGACGAAGTTCGGCCGATGTGCCATAACCGTTATCGACAACAAGAATATCTTTTGTGTTGTAGCCCAAATCGGCTTTAATCATATGTCGAATCTGAAGCCACATTGTGAGTGCCGACACAAGCATCACCACCGCCACAACGTTCTGTACCACAATGATTATCCTGCTGTAAACGGTTTTGGTCTTGCGCCGAAGTGTCCCGCGCACAATCTCGATTGGCTGCGCCTTCTGAATGAGCAGGGCGGGTACCAGTCCGGCTACAAAGCCCAGAACAGCGATGAACGCCAGAACAAGCAAAATGTTCACGGGCGAGACGGCTGCGAAAACTGAAACCTGATAGTTCAGCAGTTGCGATGCTGCCGGGGCGAAAAGTTCGGCCAACACAACGGCCAGCAACATCGATATGCAGCAGACAATGGTGCTTTCGGCAATGATTTTCAGGAATATTCCACTCTTGCCAGCACCTACCAAACGGCGCGTTGCCATCTCTTTGGCACGGAAACCCATTAGCGCCGTGCTCATATTCACATAGTTGAGCACAGCAAACGCCAGCAGCAGAAGGCACATTGCAAGCAGAAGGTTCACCAGGTTGCGGTTGCCAAGTTGCAGCGTTCCAGACCAGTCGCCGTTTCCGTCTTTCAGAAAATAGACATCGCGCAAAGGAATCATCCGCACCTTGTTGAACGCACCAATTTGATACACCCACCAATTCTGCTTCATCCATTCAAGCATATCGTTTTGCCGCGCCTGAAGGTCGGCGCCTGGATAAGTCATCACAAAGCATAGGCCTGCTGCGGCGTTGTTCATACGTTCATCGTGAGCGGGATTGAACTTCGGCATTAAATCGCCACGCAAAAGCACATCGGGTGTTTTAATAATTGAATTGCCAAAATCGCTGTAAACACCGCAAACAGTGAGCGAAATTTCGCCTCCTGGGTATGCCAGTATAATTGCCCGTCCAAGCGGCTCTTTGTCAGCAAAATAGGCATTGGCAAACTTTTGACTTATCATACATTGGTCGCCCGAAACGCGCCAGTCAGCTTTGTCGCCTGCCAATAGTTCAAAACTGAACATTTCGAAGAAGTTGCTATCGGCGCACGTCGCGCTGCCATAGACAGTGGCTCCGTCAATTTTGAACTCGCAAGCGTCAGACCGATTGGCCACGCAGCAGCCTTTCTCAATTTCGGGAAAATTGTTCTTCAGGTGCTTGTCGAGCCAGTAACCCGTATTCAAGTGTCCCTCGCTGGCAATCAAATAGATGCGGTCGGCATTCTTTTGGAACGAGTCGGTTGACAACTGCCTTTGGACATAAACCGCCAGCAGCAGCACAAACGCCATCGAAACCGTAAGTCCGACAAGGTTTACAAATCCATACAACTTGTTCTTTTTCAAGAAATTCCAGAAACTTTTCATTGTTTTAAGTTTTCGAAGTTAAAAGTTAAGAGCCTCGTTAGTTATAAGTTTAGTTTTCCAGCCTTCCGATTATTTAATTCTTAATTGTTCTTACTGCCATTACCGGCGCTTTCGCGATGTTGGTACGACGATTTTGCTGCATCGTGCGGCGACCGCTGCGGCGCCACGATTCGATTCTGATAGTTGTTGTAATCATAGTTTTAAGTTTTAGTAGTTAATATTTCCGTTTTAAATGTTTTACAAAACTCTTGTGCCAAACTTATTACACGGTGCGTGCCAAAATCTTATCTTGCAGATATACAATCAGTTAAATATTGTGTAATGTGTAAAAAAGTGTAAAGTTTTTTACACTCAGTTTACAGTGTTTTTACATAATGGGTAGTGTTTAGAGGAGAGAGGTGAGTTGTAGGGACGTAGCGTGCCGCATTCGCTTTGTGTGAATATATGGGTTGCCATTTACAAACAAAAAAAGGAAGAACCGAAGCCCTTCCTTTTAGTCCAATACGCTATTTATTAATTACTTGCGCAATTCTTTGACAATTGCCAGCGACTCTTTCACCTTGTTCTCGATGAAGGCCCAGTCGCCTTTTTCAATCACGTCTTTCGGTGTCAATTGTGAGCCAAGCCCGACGCAAGCCACACCAGCCTTGAACCAGGCTTCGAGGCTCTCGCGTTCAGGTGCCACACCACCCGACGGCATAATGTTCGACCACGGGCATGGTGCTTTGATGGCCTTCACAAACGATGGTCCGCCAACTTCCTTGCCAGGGAAAATCTTCACAATCTCGCAGCCCAACTCTTCGGCCAGATTTATTTCCGAGAGAGTGCCGCAGCCAGGCAGCCAAGCAATCTTGCGGCGGTTGCAGGTCTTTGCCATATCAGGATTGAGCGATGGCGAGACGATGAAGTTAGCACCTAACTGAATGTAGAGTGCAGCCGTTGCGGGGTCAACAACCGAGCCCACGCCCATTGCCATTTCGGGGCAAGCCGTGGCGCACCATTTGTTCACTTCGGCAAACACTTCGTGTGCGTAATCGCCGCGGTTGGTGAATTCGAACACCCGTGCACCGCCTTTGTAGCAAGCCAGCACCACCTGTTTAACTTTCTCAACGTCAGCATTGTAGTACAATGGCACAATGCCAGTCGAAAGCATTGTGTTTAGAACGTTCATTCTTGAAAATCTCATATGTATTTGTTTTTAGTTAATATTTAAGTCTTTTTCTTTGAGAGTTAGAGAGTTAGAAAAGTAGAGAATTAGAAAATAGATGGTTAGTGTGAATGGTTATTTTGAGCGTTTTTAGATTTATTTCTTTCTCTAATGCTTACAATAAAACTGCTTAACATTTTCGATAACTCATCGCATTGTTTTTCAATTGATTCATATTCATCACCAATGTAGTTAAGTCTTTGTGCAATCTCCACTTGTGTTTGTAATTCGCATAGAGACCCTTTTGCTATCTGCAGGAATCTGATAAAATCGCCATCGCTGTGTCGACCAAATCCTTCTGCAATATTTGATGGAATTGAAACCACACTTCGGCGCATTTGTGATGATAATGCAAAATTCTCTTCAGCAGGAAATTTATTCAAGATGGAATAAATACCGATTACCAAATCCATAGATTTTTGCCAAATACCTAATTCCTTATATGATTTTACATATCCCATTTTAATTCGATTCAAATATTTAAACTCTCTGTCTCTCTAACTCTCTAACTCTCTAACTCTCTAACTCTCTCATCTACTAACCCTTCCACTCGCGTCCCCCGACATAAGTTTCTCAACTTCGGCAACGCTTACGCGGTTGTAATCGCCGTAAATGGTATGTTTTAAGCAACTTGCGGCCACGGCAAAGTTCAGCGCCTTTTGGTCGTCGCCCGTGTAGGTTTGAAGACCGTAGATGAGGCCACCCATAAACGAGTCACCGCCACCAACGCGGTCAACAATGTGAGTTATCTGATATTCGGGCGATTTGAACAGCGTTTTGCCGTCGTACAATACGCCCGCCCAGTTGTTATGGTTGGCATTGATTGAACTGCGAAGCGTGGTGATAACCTTTTTCGCATTAGGGAAGCGTTTCATAATCTGTTGTGATACCGACAGATAGGCTTCGGCAACCACCTTGCCGCCTTCAATGTTCACGCCTTTGGGCTTAATCAGAAGTGCCTTCTCGGCGTCTTCTTCGTTGCCCAGAATCACGTCGCAATACTCTACTAACGAGGGCATTACTTCGTCGGCACGCTTGCCGTACTTCCAAAGGTTCTTGCGGTAGTTGAGGTCGCACGAGATGGTGATTCCCAACTCTTTAGCCACTTTCAGTGCTTCAAGGCAGACGTCAGCCGCACCCTGCGAAATGGCAGGCGTAATGCCTGTCCAGTGGAACCAGCCAGCACCTTCAAACACCTTCTTCCAATCGACCATACCAGTTTTGATTTCCGAAACCGACGAGTGCGCGCGGTCGTAAATCACTTTCGATGCACGGCTAACTGCGCCAGTTTCAAGGTAATAGATACCAATGCGGTCGCCGCCGAAAACCACGTCGTTCACGTCGACACCCAGGCCGCGAAGTTCGCGTAGGCAGGCTGCGGCAATGTCGTTTTGGGGCAGACGAGTGACGAAACTTACAGGTATTCCGTAGTTTGCAAGCGAAACAGCCACGTTGGCTTCACCACCGCCGAATGTGGCGTTGAAACTGTTCGATTGCAAAAATCTTTCATAGCCAGGGGCGGCGAGCCGTAGCATTA
>JAGCFC010000003.1 GCA_017650325.1 Salinivirgaceae bacterium
TGATTGCCAAACTGCCGATAATTGTGGCTTACTCGTATCAGGGAATGCGCCACTCATTCTATCGCAAATCGTTGGTAATCAGACACCCACAGGCCAATCTGTCAGCAGCGGAGAACTTCCTGTATCTGCTCAAGGGCAACAAATACACGCCGCTCGAGGCCGAAATTCTCGACCTGATGATGATTCTGCACGCAGAGCACGGCGGCGGTAATAACTCAACGTTCACAATGCGCCTTGTGTCATCGGCAATGACCGACACCTATTCGGCCACAGCCGCTGCCATTGGCTCGCTGAAAGGCCGCTTGCACGGCGGCGCCAACCTTCAGGTTCTGGAGATGATGACCAACATCAAGAAGAACGTGAAGAACTGGAACGACAAGGAGGAGATTAAGTCGTACTTGATGAAGATTCTGCGCAAGGAGGCTTACGACCGTTCGGGTAAGATTTACGGCATCGGACACGCCGTCTATACACTCTCTGACCCGCGCGCCCAACTGCTGAAAACCAAAGCAATAGAACTGGCCAAAGCCAAAGGTCTTGAGGCTGAGCTGCAACTCTACCTGAACATTGAGGAACTGGCGCCCAAGGCTCTTGCCGAATACAAAAACGGCAATGTTAAGCCGGTTTGCGCCAATGTCGATTTCTTCAGCGGATTTGTTTACGAGGCAATCGATATTCCGCGCGAACTGTTCACGCCAATGTTCGCCATTGCACGTATGTCGGGCTGGGCAGCCCACCGCCTTGAGGAGATGACCTTCGCATCGCGCCGCATCATCCGTCCGGCCTACAAGAACGTGATTCAGAACGAATACCACTATGTGGCTTTGCAAGATAGGTAAGGAGTGAAAATTTGAAACTATATAACATTTAACACCAATTAAAATGAGAAACAAATTCAAAACCATTGCGCCGATGGTGCTTGCATCGTTGGTGATGGCGGGTTGCAACAGCGACTCGAAAACACAGGCTATGTTCGAGAACATCGAACTGGCTCCGGCTCTCAAACAGCAAAACGAGCACAACCCGCTGGCAATCCAGCGTTTCGGTGCCGACCCTTATGCTATGGAGTACAACGGCCGCGTCTATGTCTATATGACCAACGACGTGCTTGAGTACGACACCGCAGGCGTTGCAAAAAACAACTCTTTTGCAACCATCAACAAGATTTTCTGCATCTCGTCGGACGATTTGGTTAACTGGACCGATCACGGCGCAATGCCGATTGCCGGACCCGACGGCGCCGCCAAATGGGCGCAGTTCTCATGGGCTCCGACAGCCTGCCACAAGACTATCGACGGCAAGGAGAAATTCTTCCTTTATTTTGCTAATAGCGGCAATGGTATAGGCATTGTTACATCAGACACTCCTTACGGTCCGTGGACTGATCCAATCGGTAAGCCAATCGTATCGCGTGAGACACCAACCTGCGCAAGCGTTACGTGGCTGTTCGACCCCGCTGTTTTGGTTGACGATAACGGCGACGGCTACTTGTTCGTTGGTGGCGGTGTTCCGTTCATTCCCGGCAAGGGCCCGCAATTCGCCGACCCGGGCACAGCTCGTGTTGTAAAACTCGATGCCAGCCTCACCGGCCTCGATGGCGACCCTGTTGCAATCAATCCTCCGTATCTGTTTGAAGATGCAGGTGCTAACAAGATTGGCGATACTTACTATTACAGCTACTGCACTAATTTCAACAGCCCCGAGCTTGGCAACGGCCGCATTGCATACATGACAAGCAAGAACCCGATGGGTCCGTATACATTCCAAGGCACATTCTTCAACAATCCTGGCGATTTCTTCGGCATTGGCGGTAACAACCACCACGCCGTTTGCAAGCTTGGCGACGAGTACTTCTTGTTCTATCACGCGCAGATTCTCCGTGAGCGCATGGGCATTACAGCCGATGGTTACCGCTCGACAAACGTTGATAAGGTGACAATTACCGAAGATGGTAAGATTGAGCAAGTTACTGGTACATATACTGGCGTGGAGCAGACAAAACCCTTCAATCCATTCAATTATACCGAAGCTGAAACAATGGCGTGGATGGGCGGCATCGAAACACGCTATGTTAATGGTACTACAAATCTTTGTGTAACAGACATTAATACTGGTGACTGGATTGGTCTTTGTGGTGTCGATTTTGCAAATGGTGCTAATAGATTCTTTGGCAAAGTAGCAAGTAACAGCAAAGGTGCTATTAAAATATGCATTGATAAAGTTGATGGCGAATGTGTTGGCTATTTGACAGTTAATAATACTAATGGTCAGTTTGAGAATGTAAGTTCAAATTTGTCAAAGCTGGTTAGCGGAAAACATGATTTGTTTTTCGTATTCGCAGGCGATTTGGAGTTCGATGGTTGGCAGTTTGAATAACAATTGATTAATTATAACAGAAAAGGCGGTTTCCTGATTATCGTGGAACCGCCTTTTTTGTTGTTATAATTGAAACAAACATATATTCAATCAAAAAACGGCTTCCGATGGGGAGTCGGAAACCGTTTCGAAATGTGGCGGATGGGGAATCCGCAATAGCAACTATAAAAACCTAATTATGAAAAGAATGTTTCTGTTTCTTTAACGATGCAAATATACGCCGGACTTTGCCGCGCGGAGGTTAAGGTCTGGTTAAAAAGAGTTAACGAAACGTTAAACCGCAAGGAAAGTGGCTCAGGAACGATAAATTTGCAAAGTCAACCGGAACAAACCGGCTTTTGACTAAATTTGAATCAAAATTCTAAAGCAGTGAAACGACA
>JAGCFC010000041.1 GCA_017650325.1 Salinivirgaceae bacterium
AACCAACTGCGTAAGAAGTTGATTGACTACGTGAAGGCACGCTTCGAGAAGAGTTCGATTATGCGTCACGAAAGCCCGAAATATGTTGTTGAGACTTTGAGCAGACTCAATGAGCACACTCTGACAATCGGCTTCGCACGCCGCTTTGCTACTTACAAGCGCGCTCACTTGCTCTTCAGCGACATCGACCGTCTGGCAAAGATTGTCAACAATCCTTCTTGCCCGGTACAGTTCCTGTTTGCTGGTAAGGCTCACCCGCACGATAAGGCTGGTCAGGATTTGATTAAGAATATTGTTGAGATTTCGCGCCGTCCGGAGTTCGTGGGCAAGATTCTGTTCCTTGAGAACTACGATATGGATCTTGCAAAACGCTTGGTTCGCGGTGTCGACGTATGGTTGAACAACCCGACTCGTCCGTTGGAGGCTAGTGGTACTAGCGGTCAGAAGGCCGAAATGAACGGCGTGCTGAACTTCAGCGTGCTCGACGGCTGGTGGGTTGAGGGCTACAAGGAGAAAGCCGGCTGGGCTCTTCCGCAGGAGCAGACCTATCAGAACAATCAGTTCCAAAACGAGTTGGACGCTGCCACAATCTACAGCATCCTGGAGAACGAGATTATCCCGTTGTTCTATCAGCGTAACAACTTCGGCATCCCGACAGAGTGGGTTCAGTACATCAAACGTTCGATTGCAGGCATCGCACCGCACTTCACAACAAAGCGTATGCTCGACGACTACATCAACAAGTACTACTCGCCGTTGTATGCCCGCAGCAGCAAGGTTATCGCCGACAACTTCAAGTTGGCCCGCGAACTGTCGCGCTGGAAGAACAAGATTTACGAGAATTGGGACAAGGTAGAGGTTGTTTCGGTTGACTTCCCGAGCACACTGAAAACCGAATTCAAGGCTGGTCAGAACTATCACGGCGAAGTGATTGTCGATATCAAAGACCTTGACATCAACGACATAGGCGTGGAAATGGTTATTATGGACCAAAACTGCACCAAACTGCTCGAGTGCAAAGAGTTGAAGCTCAACAAGCACGTCGATTCAATGGCGTTCTTCGAAATCGACTTCAAACTCAACCACCCGGGTTCGTATGACTATGGTGTTCGTCTGTTCGCAAAGAATACCGAACTGCCGCACCGTCAGGACGTTCCACTCTTGCGTTGGGTTTAATCAATGATTGATTAATTGAATAATTGATTAATAGAAAACCCCGAAAGGCTCAGCCTTTCGGGGTTTTTATTTGGTGACGGAACTGCTGTTATGCAAGAGCCGTGGCAGTTCAAATCTATTTGTAGAAACTTCCGATTTTCTTAATCTGCTCGTTCAGAATGCCGTAATCAATCGAATCGTGAGGCAGTTCGTTCAAGTGCTCATCGGTTGCGAAGAAATAGCCTGAGGGCCGTTTTTCGTAAATGTGGTTTTTGTGGATAAAGGCGAAATTCTCGCGGCTGCCCACAAGCAGCCAGTCGCGGTAGGTACTGTCGGAGAGCATTTTGCCGCAACCGAAATCTTTGCAGTCCGATTCAAGACCGAGATATTGTTTCAACAGGGTTGGGCAAAGGTCGTAGTGCGAGGTTTTGTAATTAATGGTTTGTGGTTGACAATCAGGTGAATACCATAAGAAGTTGGTTCCAATCTGAATATCGGAGAAATTACCGTTGTGGCCCCAGAAGTTCATGTTGTTATCGTTGAACTCCTGCCCATGGTCACCGCAGATTAGAATGATTGAGTTGCTTAGAAGACCTTTGTTTTCAATTTCGCGCAGAGCCATTGCAACAAGCGAGTCGACTTGGTAAACAGCGTTTTGGTAAAGATTGAAAAACGGCTCGGGGTCCATGTCGCGGCTGAGTTTGGTGTAGTCGGCAAACTCCCACGATGGTTGGAACTTCCACAAACGCTCTTTCGGCATCTCGAACGAGTGGGCAAGGTCGTAGAAAAGCCATGCGAAAAACGGTCGGTCGAATTTCGAACTGTCGAGATACGCAATGAAATTATGAGTTAGGTTGCAGTCGCGGTCGTAGACGGTTTTGCCTTCGGTGTCGGTGTTGATATTGGGGAAGTTGTTGAGCAGCACCCTGTTGAATGCGGGACTCCGCAGCGACGCTCCGGGGAAAGTCTGCACATCGTAGTCCAATTCTTTGAGACGGTCGGAGAAAATGGGACTTATGTTGTTCATCTCGAAATCCTGCCAGTAGTACGACGAAAGCGAAGTGAAAATGGTGAAAACGCTGCCCTGTGTGCCGTTGCTCGAACTAACGTGTTTCGAATAATTGACGCACCTGCTTGAAAAATCCATGATATTGGGCGAGGTTTCGGCATTGAATACACGCCGGTTCCATGAGTCAATCATTATCATTATTATGTTGGGCGGCGTTATGGTGTCGTTCCAAACCAGTTCGGCTTTCGGATAGTTTAGCACACCACTGTCAACTTTGGTGGTCTGAATCTTCTGTAAATCAACTATTCCGAGTTTGTCCAACATTCGGTTCGCCCTTAATGGATAATAGTAGGGAATGGCCTCAGTGCATTTTATTATTTGGCGGTTGAGGGTGGCGGCTCCGTAGGCGTGCATGGCATTCGCGCCAATTGCGCACACAACCAGTCCGATTATCAGATATCGCTTCTTGCAGATTCTGCTGCCGATAGGTTTTGCCGCTTTCAGAATCAGAAGCAGGTTTGTTGCCGAAACAACCGCCACTATTGCCGCCGATTTGAGTATGAGAACGGCGTCGAACACAAAAATCTGGCTTGCAGCCGGACCTGTCAGAAGGCTTAAAACGAAGCCGTTTATGTGAAAACGGTAAAAGGCGAAAACAAAATAATCGACCACAGCCACTATTTGTATCAGCGAGGCGATAATTGCCAATGTTATTTCGCCGGTTTTGTTTTTCGGGAACAAAAACACCAGCAGCAGTGATATTATGCCGGGCGCAAGCATGACAATTGCGCTATGGCACACTGTCGAGAACAAAATGTACAAAACCGATAGGAGGTTAAGGCTTACGCCGCAGTTTGCCGTGGTTGAGAAAAACAGAATTGCGCTTAGCAGAAAGGTTATTATCAGATAGTTGATAAAGAGGTTTTGCAGTTTTTCCTTCATAATGCAATGTTATGTAAAGCGTTTTTTGCAAAACTATAATTACATATCAATATTTTCGCTATATTGCCTTGGATAATTTTGATGTGTGCTAGCAATGTGTTGGAAACTAATGATATATCAAATAAATAACATTCCTAAATATTATTGTTATGAGAAAAAAGGGTTTTATAGTAATTCTAACTGCGTTGGTGAGCGTGGTGATGCTACAGGGATGTATAAGCTTCAGTACTAAGTCTGATGACAAAAAGGAAACATCTGACAGACCGTCAGACTATCTGCTTCCTACCCAAGCAATTAAATCGAATGATTGCAGTAAACTTAGCGAGTATGATACTGGAATCGCCGATCTCAATATGTCGTTTTATAACGCGTTCGAGTTGAACTATAATCGCTATCATGAGGCGCCGTTTGTGGAGTTTTCTTTGGCGGGTAAGTATAGCAAATTGCTATTCATTGCCGGAACTAAAAATAGCGATGACAGCGAGAAGGGCGTTTTAGGTGTGTTTGGCGATGGAAGGAAACTGATGGAAAAACTGTTTGACAAGCAATCTGTTCCGGAACAATTCGAGGTGGACGTAACTGGTGTACAGGTGCTTCGTTTTGAAAGATTGACAACAGGCGAGGCGCTAATAATTGTTGGCGAAATGACTCTTTGGGAGGAAGGCAAGCAAGCCCACCCAACCAAAAAACTCTCAAAGGCCGAGGCAAAACCAACTCAGCTTGTTGCCGATTTGCTGCCATATTATGTCGCCGGCTCGCATGCTTTAATCGGACCGCAAGAGTTAACGCGAGACAGATGGGAGGCAAAAATGTCAATCAACGGAACCGAATACACATCGGGTATTAATATGAGCGCCCACATGAAACTTATCGGGGTTGGTAAAGCAGCTTCGATATTCAATCTCGGCGGACAATTTACTCAATTACAGTTTATTGAAGGACCAATCAGTTCGGTAGGCGCCACAGTGGGTAGTGGTTGGTTGACTGTTATTGCCGATGACAAGATTGTATATGAGTACGAATGCAAGGAAAACGATATTGCCCGAAAAGTTACTATCCCCATCAAGGGCTGTAAGCGTTTGTGCATCGAAAGTCAGAACACCGATGGCTCTTTAAATATTGGAGTGGCAAATATTATGGTTTATCCCGAGGAAAGCGAACCGGTACCGGGGCTTACAAAACCTTTTGAATCATCTTTAACTTCCGATAGTTATCACGATTTGCCGGATGTATGCCCTTTGGTAAGAAATATCAAACCGTATGCGTTAACAGGTAAGGTTACGTTTGAAGATAACATATATGACGGACGTTCAAGTTACAGAACATTTTCCATGGGCGGAGTGAAATTCAATGAAGGTATCATTCTCAATTCTTCAACCAATGTGTTTAACGATAACACCCGTTCAACCGCGGTATTCCTTTTGGGTGGCGAGTTCGATTATATCAGCTTCACTACAGGTTGGGTAAGCAAATGCGGTGTTCTGAAAAACGATACATTGCGTGTGTATGCCGATGACGATGTTGTATTTAACATGCCAATTATTTCAACCCTGCCGAACCAGCATTATAAAGTGGCAATTAATAAATGCCAACGCTTGACTTTCGAAAAACGTGGTATACAATCACTTACACATCCTGTTTTCGGTGTTGCCGATATAGTGGTTTACCGTGGCAAGCCTGTCGATAATAACTTGTTTGAGCATCCTCAGCCAGAGTTGCCTGCCGAAGTTGATTTGATAGACCTTGGCGCGCCATATATTCACTATGTGTCAGGCTGGAAAGATAAGATGAACGAAACTTTCCATGACGGCAGTACTCAGAAGGAATACTTTGAACTCAACGGCAATCGGATATACAAAGGGTTCTTGCTTCAAACAAGCGTTCATTTCGACATGGAAATGGGTGCTTTGGGCGGAGCAGGTGGAACAGCCGTCGCAGTTGGCGGAATGGGAGCATCGATTATGATGGGCTCAGTTGGCTCTGCAACCATTTCGGCTGTTTGTCCGTTTGGCGCATTGCTATTGTTGGCGGCAGGTGGCACAGGTTGTGAATCGTCGTGCGCCGCATTCAATGCCTTCGAAGCCTACGATGAGATGACATTTACAGTTGCGCCATACCAACCGCGAAACGAGCGTAACGTCGATACCTTGCTTATCGGCGGAAATGGAGAGGTTATTAAAACTATCCTTATGCGCGATAACATGCAACCGACGAATTACACTGTAGATTTGAAACGCTGCGGCCAGCTAATGTTCTGGATGCCTTGCGGTAAAGATACCTCCGCTCCGTATCTGGTTTATGACATTAAATTGCGCAGAAAGAGTTGATAGCAATAATTCAAGAGCATAACCACCAAAAAAAGCCCTCGGCGCATTGCCGAAGGCTTTTTTTATATCCGTTATGTGGAATTTAATCAATCAACTACTTAAACAACTCTTTAGCAGTCAGTTCAAGATAATCGCGGCAGTTCATCCAGGTGTGGCCGCCGCCAGGGTTGTAGAAGGTATGCTTCAGGTTCTGGTCGGTCAGGTATTTGTCGAGACCGCGCGAAGCCTGAATCAGGAAATCTTCGGTGCCTGTGCCGAGGAACATAAATTTCAGTTTCTTCTGCAGGTCGGCAATGGGGGCGTAGGTGCCGTTCTGGAAGTTTGTCTCATACTCGTTGCCGAAGATTGCCGGGGCAAATGCGGCCACATAGTGGAACATATCGGGATTTCCCAAACCTGTTGCCAAAGTCTGACGGCCGCCAAGCGAGAAGCCTGCAATGGCGCGGTTGTCGGCATCGGTCAAAACATTGTAATTCTTCTCGATATAAGGCACAACCTCTTTTGTGATTTCGTCAACAATCTTCTTGGTGTCCATTGCGTCGTAGCGCTCGGCCTTGCCTTGCAGAATCATTTCGGGATAGGGGTTGGCGTACGGCATTACCACAATCATACGTTTGGCCAGACCTTGAGCAATCATATTGTCGAGAATTGTGTTGGCGTGGCCCACTTTGAACCAAGTCTCGTAAGTATCTGTCATACCGTGGATTAGGTAAAGCACGGGAAGTTTCTCGCTGCCATCGGGTTTGTAGCCTTCGGGTGTGTAAACGCACATTGGGCGGTCGATACCGAGAGTGTTCGAGTGGTAGAAGCGATATGCCACAGTGCCGTGCGGAACTTTCTGAATATCTTGCATTCCAGGCTCTTTGCCGCGAATATCGACAAGGCTGCCTTTGAAGCCCTCGTTGGGGAAGATTTCCATATTGTTCGGGTCGCAGATGGCGGTGCCGTCGACAATAAAGTTGTAAGGATAAATGTCTGGACGGTCGGTGGCAATGGTAATGCTCCAAACACCATCGGCATCTTTGGTCATAGTTTTCTGTCCGCCAAACAGTTGGTTGAGGTCGAGTTTCACGTCTTTGGCGTTTTCGGCCTTAATGCGGAATGTTACGCTGCCGTCTTTGTAGTATTCAGGCGAAACAACTGGTTTCGGGAAAAGACGAGCCATTACGCCAGGTGTAAACTGCTGGTCTTGTTTTGCTTCGGGAAGAGTAACCTTCATATTGGCGCCCTTGTAGGGGTTGGCCTGGAACAGACGCGGCAGCGATTCCTCGAGGAAGAAACGAGCGTTCATCCAAGTGTGGCCGTGCTTGTCGGAGGTTATAATCTTCATATTCTTAATGTTGTGCTTGTCGAGTTCAACCATAAAATCGCGGGCGTTGCCGTAGAGGAAGTCGTCGCTGCCAACACCGAGCCAGAAGAGTTTTATTTTGGCGTTCAGCGATTTGGCATCGTCCAACTGGCCAGGACGCAACTGTGTGAACGAACTGTAAGAGCAGAGGTGTGAGAATTTGTCCAAGTTGTTCAAACCAATGCTCAAGGCCTGGTTACCGCCACGCGAGAATCCGCCAATGGCGCGGTGTGCGGCATCGTTGATTGTGCGGTAGTTCTTCTCAACAAACGGCATAAGGTAGTCGAGGAAATCCTTGCCAAACATATCGAACTGCATAGCGGGTGTATCGCCCTCGCCAGCAATGCGGTTGGGGTTGCCGTAGGGCAGAACAATAATCATCTCTTTGGCCTTGCCGGCGGCAATCAGGTTGTCGAGAATCAGATTCATCTTGCCCACCTTGAAATATACCTCTTCGGTGTCGGTTGTGCCGCTGATAAGGTACATTACAGGGTAATTGGCGTTCTTGCCGTTGTAGTAGGTAGGCGGAACATAAATGATTGCCTTGCAGTAGGTTCTGGCTGCGTCGGACCAGTAAGTTACATACTCAACGCTGCCGTGCGGAACGTTTTTGAGCGCGTGGGGCAGGTTGAAGTCGCCGCGCATATCGAGAAGGCTGTTTTTGAAGCCCTCGTTGGGGAACCATTCGGCGTTCTGCGGGTCCATAACCTGCATACCGTCAACAATAAAGCAGTAGGGGTAAATGTCGGGTGTGGTGGGGCCGAGGGTGATAGTCCAAACGCCCTTGTCGTCCTTCTTCATCTCGTGGCGACCAGCAAACTGAACATCAACTTCCACTTTCTGCGCGGTGTTGTTTCTGTAATTGAATGTCACGGTGTTGTCTTTGTTGACAACTGGCGATTGTACCTGCGGTGTGCCAGGCTGCGCCGAAATTTGCAATGCCATTGCGCATACCGCAACCAGCATTGACGATTTTTTTAAAATGTTCATAATAAATTGTAGTTTAGTGTATTGTGTGATTTAAAATACTTGCTTCAATTTGTTTCAAATTTATTCTATTTTTTGAGTTTAGTAAGGCTTTGTTTTAGACGTAAGTTGCTGATATTTTTAATCTTCGTTGATTTTATCTGATTTTTTGTAGTCGTCGAAACGCTTTTTGAAAAGATAGTATGACAATACAAACAACGCTGTGCCCACAGTCAGCAATAACCAGTTTACCAATGCAGGATAATCTGGTACCGAATCAAGCGCGTGCGTTGTTATTTGTGCCAAATTCAAAGTCGCAAAAACAACATTCAAGGTCATTATTGCACGGCAGAACCTGGCTGCGGTGGAACCGATATCTTTTTTTGTGAAATTCACAGTTGCAAATGGCGTGGCAGCCCACATTACTACCCATATAAGTGTCAGATATTCAATCTGGAAACCATCAGTAAATAATGATTGTGAACCGTCAATGAATGCGGTGTGAATGGCAAATGGAATAGCAACAAATGCAATTTTAATTAGCGATTCTGTGACAAATTTTTCAATGACTGTTGATTCGGGTAGCAAATGACGTTGAGGTCCGTCAGGGAGATTGGTCCGTAAAGCAACAATCGCTATTCCAAGCGAAAGCGTCATTAACACACCCGGCGCCTCATTAAACAATGAGAACAACGTTCCCGAAACCATAAAAAGCAAAGCGGTTATTGTCAAATACCATTTGTTTAGCCAAAGATAACTGGCAACATACTTGAAGAATCGTTTTAAGTTAAATGTCTGGTTCATAGCTTATTGTTCTTGATGTCCATTAGAAATGAATCTGTCTGCACAATCATTTAGCCCACTCTTTGCCCTCGTTGGTGCGGCGCCAGGCGAAATAGCCGTCGAGCACCTTGAGCGCTTCTTCCGACGGAACGGGGCCGACAAACGGCGTGGGGCCTGTCAGGTACATTGCCTGCGGGTTGTCGTTGGTGAATTTAGGCCATTCGGGCAGTTTAGAGTCGGGGGCGTTTGGTGTGCCGTATTTGGCAAAGTTGGTCCAATAGTCGCCCATAGCCTTCGACAGAGCCTTGTCGGAATCCGACGAGTTGTTGCCATCCAAATGCTGGAACACAAAGCCCACATCCTGGCCGTGCGGTGAGCCTGCGTCGGGGTTGGGGTTGTTGGGGTGCTGGTCGAAATAGTAGAGATAAACGTCTGATTTTCCATTCTTTGCTTGCAGCCGAGCCCACGACCACGTCTGCCAACCGAAGGCTGCGTCGCGCATCAGGTCGCGTGCGGTTTTCATCACCTTGCCGTCGGTCATCGGGTAGGCTTTGAGCAGGTCGTCGGCAAACTTGCCGTAGCGCTGGCGGACGCTTGCTTCGTGATTTTCGGGCGAATTGCCGCCGAAGTTGAAACTTGCGCCTTCGTCGGAATTATAACCGATAAGCACCGCCACATCGTTGTACTGGCCTTGCTCGTAGAGTTCGAACTGGTCGCCGGGAATCACATATCCGTCGACAATCGGCCACGCGCCGCCGCCGTTCATCCCGAACTTCAGAAACTCTTTGGCATCAAGGGCGCGCAGGTCGGCAATCGATTTTGCGCCAAGTTGTTCGGCAATCTTCAGGCAGTCGTCGTCGGCTTGAGCCTGTGTTTTCATATTCTCGCCAGGATAGGTTGTCGGACGGGTGGGCCCGAACGAGCCGCCGCTCTGCGATATGGCGCCGCGGAATAGCCCCTTTGCCAACGGCGATGCGCACAGCATACTAACCGATATTCCGCCAGCCGACTCGCCAAAGATGGTAACCTTTGTGGGGTCGCCGCCAAAAGCCGCAATGTTGTCCTGAATCCATTTCAAGCCTGCAATCTGGTCGAGCAGACCGTAGTTGCCCGATACGTTGTTCGGGTCTTCAGCCGACAGTTCGGGGTGCGAGAAGAAGCCGATTTGTCCCACGCGGTAGGCAATGCTCACAAACACAACGCCTTTGCTTGCAAGGTCGGCGCCGTCGTAGGTGGGTTCCGAAGTTGAGCCGAACGAGAATCCGCCACCGTAAATCCACACTAAAACAGGCAGTTTATCGTTTGCCGATTTGGCCGGTGTCCAAACATTTAAATAAAGACAATCTTCGCTTACACCATAAGGCGATTGTCCGCCCTGCATTGGTATGGCGGCGTATTGCGTTGTCTGTCGGATGCTGTCCCACGGCACAACTGGCTGCGGCGCTTTCCACCTTAAATCGCCCACCGGCGGCGCGGCAAACGGAATGCCTTTGAAGATGGTCATACTGTCGGTTACAATGCCTTGAATCTTGCCGCCCGTAACGGCGACAACGCCCGGCTGTTGTGTGCTGCAGGCTCCCAAAGTCAATGCGGCGCACACTAAAAGTAAATGGTGTTTTTTCATTTCAGATATTGTTTCAATATAGATTCCGAAAAGTAGGGAAAAAAGGGGAAATGTGGGAAGGAAAATTTTAAAAGGGAAAAAGGCATAAGGCATAGGGCATAAGGCAAAAGGTATAAGAGGTTTGGTTTCGTTTTTGGTTGTTTTCTTTGTGATTAAGTTGTTTTGTGCTGTTTCCTTTTGTTTTCTTTCGGATGCGGTTGGATTCAGCGGGAAAGTTTGCGATAAGCCCGCGAGGGGATTACGCGGGGATTACTGTATTATATATTGCTATCGAAATTTACAACCGTATAATTTCCAAAATTCTCTACATTTGTAACTAACCGTTTTTAAGGCGGAAAGCCTTGCACTATGGCTGTGAATTATAAGAAGTTAAGTTGATGAGCAAACTCATAAACATCGACAACGAATACAAACTGTGGATTACCGACATTTGCTTGCGCTTTCGCCAAAGCCAGATAAGGGCCGCCGTAAGAGTGAACAGTGAATTGTTGCGTTTTTACTGGTTGTTGGGTAAGGATATTGAGCAAAGACAATTCACAAACAAATATGGAACCGCTTTTTATGAGCAGTTGAGCCTTGATTTAAAAAATAAAATACCAGGCAATGCTGGATTTTCGGCTACAAACTTAAAATATGCCTATTACTTCTATGCGCTTTATAATCAATTAGATGAAATTCGTCCACAAGTTGCGGATGAATTCAATGAAAATCGTCCACAAGTTGCGGACGATTTGTTCAATATTCCTTGGGGACACCACCGCCTAATTATTGACAAATGCAAGGGTGATGCAAGAAAAGCATATTTTTATGTCAGAGAAACCATTGAATACGGTTGGTCAAGAGCAATGTTGCTTAACTTCCTCGACACAAACCTATATCAAGCAAAAGGGAATGGAATAACCAATTTTAAGAAACGCCTGCCAGACTATAATGGAGATTTGGCGCAGGAACTGACAAAAGACCCTTATAATTTTGACTTCCTGACACTTGCGGAAACTCACAAAGAGAAAGAACTTGAGACTGCTTTGGTTGACAACATTACGCGGTTTTTGATTGAGTTGGGAAACGGATTTGCCTTTATGGGCAACCAATATAGGATTGTAGTTGGCGGTGATGAGTTTTTCATTGATTTGCTTTTCTATAATGTGAAATTGCACGCCTATTGTGTTGTTGAGTTGAAGGCAACAGCGTTTTCGCCTGAGCATTTGGGGCAATTGAGTTTCTATGTTTCTGCTGTCGATAAGCAGTTGCGTGGCAGTGGTGACAATCCAACAATCGGGTTGCTTATTTGCAAAGAGAAAAACGATATTGTCGCCAGATATGCACTTGATGGGGTTGCCCAACCTCTCGGTGTCTCTGAATATCAATTAGGAAAACTTTTGCCAGAGAACTACCGTTCGTCTCTGCCGTCTATCGAAGAAATTGAACGCGAGTTGAGCAACATTTAAATTGTGGCTAATTCGCCTAATTGATGTTTTTTTGCACCTCGCAGGTGCAGAATCTGATTAAAATCACACTTCATAGGTGCAAAAGTTGGCAACATTGTCCCGCAATGGGCATTCGGATTGAATTATTGATATTTAACTTAAATAAAAAAGCCCCACTCGAAAAACGAATGAGGCCTTTAATATGGTGAAGTTATCTTCTTTACTTTCCACTCATTGCCTTCGTAATCTCCTCACAACCAAGCGCAAACCTGATGAACGTCGGAATATTGCGGGTGCAGCATTCGTTTTCGCCCCAGAGGAACGGATAATCGTCTTTGTGCTCAAAGAAATCGGGCTTGAAAATCATTAGTCCAGGAGCAATGCCGCCTGCCACGGCGTTGTAGAACGCGCGGTGGCTGCCGTAGGCCACTTTCTTGTGGTTGACGCCCTGTCCGGTTACGAACGATACATTAGAGTAGGGGTGCCGACCGAACATAAAGTGCATACCGTTCAGAACAAGTTCGGGGTCAATCATTTCGGGGAAATATTTCCAAACCAGATAGTTGTTGTAGGCCCAGTTCATTGCAATTTCAGTGCCGCCCCAGCCACGACCAGTGATTGGCACGCCGTAAGGAGTCTGTTCAGCTGCCGTTTTCACTTGCTCAACAAACGCAGGGATTGCCTCTTTTACAGCAGCCTTGAATTCGTCGTCCATATATGGATAAACCTCAAGAGCGCGAGCAACTGTGCCGCCGTTTCCAAACAGTGCGCGGTCGGTGCCGGCCGGCTTTTGGTTCAACTGATTCAGCAAGATGGGGCGGAAAAAGTCGAGATATTTTTTGTCGCCAGTGGTGCGCCAAAGTTCGATGGCCGGCATAATGCGAAGGTCGCCTTGATAGTCCCAATTGCGGCTCCTTCGGTTGGCCGGATGGTCGGGTGCGGCGGTCTCGAAATACTTGTCCCACTGCGATTTGGCATTCTTCAAGGCGCGTTCGGCAACTTCGGGATTGAAATCCTTCAGCACACGGGCTGCAGCGGCCAAAGCAGCAATGTCGGGCATTGTGTTCGATGGCGAGAAGTTGCCCGTAAAGGCCAATCGGTCGTCGCGTGTGCCCGAATAGTTGCCGCGTACCTCGTATGGTTTCAGCGACGGGTCGTAGAGTTTGCCGTCAGTTTGGGTTGAGCCGTCGCCAATGTGAGCGTACTGCCACATTGTTGGCTGCACAATTCCCTGCGCCACAAAGCCGATGTTCTCAACCTGCGCAATAATGTTCAGCACGCCGTGCTCAACTTGCTGAATAACGTCGGGCACGCCGTCGGGGCGGTGAAGGCCCACAAACTGTGTCTTTTGGTCGATGTAGGTTTGGTCATGCTTGAGGCCGAACAGTTCCCAAACGTTGGCAAACTGCATTGTCAGTCCCGTCACCGTTCCGCCCTGAATGTCGAAATCGCCTGCGTCGTACCAACCGCCCACGGCAAGATTCGGTATCCGCTCATACGATTTGTATTTTGTATTTGTCACAGGACCCTGTGTGTAGCCGTCTTGCTGACTGTAGTTGACAGGCGCTTGCAGAGCGTCGTCCATATTCGAGCGTCCGTGGATAGTATGGTATGCCTCTTTCACTTCCATATGGTCCATTTGTCCGGGCAGCCACACGTCGAGCGAAGCCTGCCATTTGTCGCCGTAAACCGATTCGGCGATGGGGAAGATGTTGGTCTTTTCGCCCTTATATTCAATATAATACAATCCGATGTCGGTCAGAGCCGAAAAGTCGATTCGTGCGTAGTTGTAGCGATTGTAGTAAACGCCCCATTCTTCCACTTTAGGCTCAAGAACTGTAGTTTGACGGCCGTCAGGTTCAACCTTCACAATCTTTGCTGTAGCGGCCACGGGGTCGTTCTTGTCGAGCTCAACCACGGCAACCTTCTTCTGATTCGGTGTGTAGCCAACCTGCGAGAATCCGATGTTGGGTTTGCGGGTCCAGTTCGGGTCGAACGATGTCTCGATGTACCATTCGCCCACAAGTCCCGTCTTGCCAGTGTCTAACAGCGAGCGCACCACAAACGTGCCGTTGTCCGACAGATTGCGGCCGTCGTATAGGCAAATCTCACGCTCGCTCTTGAACGATACGCGCAGATTGTCGTCTTCGGGCGCCATAACAAGCTGATGGCCAGTGCTTATTGGCAGCGGCACAATAAACTCGTCGCGGCCGCGGTCGTCGAAGGTCGATAGGCCGTAAATCTGCGTTATCTTCTCGCTTTTCGGGTGCATTTCAGTTGCCGAAGATGGGTGTCGCGGTAGAATGTTCGGCTGTCCGTCCATTAGCCAAGTCTTGCCAAAGTAGATGGCCGGGAAAAACTCGATGTTCATACCAGCCTTGCCTTCAAGTATTTGAGGTACAGGCTTATCGGTGAAAACCGTAACAAGCACGCCCTTGTCCTTCGGCGTAACCTTAACGGTGGGTTTGAACTCGTAATCAGCGTAGTCAAGCACCATTTCGATGGTCTGATTGTCGCGGTCAACCTTGCGTTCAACAAGCTTCGGGTAGATGTCCCATTGCTCCGGCGTGTTCATAAGCCTGATGCCGCCGCCAGTGGCAATCCTGACGCCGCGCAAGATGATTTCGATGCCTGCTTCCTTCTCGTCGCAGAACATTCCGTTGTAGTCGTTGCTGTAAGCAAGAATGTTGACGCCCCGGTCTTCAAAATACTCAAGGTCGTTGAGTTTGAGCGATGGCCCGCTTGTGCCCGAGCACGCAATAATAGTGGCAAAGGCAGCTGTGGTCGTAATTGTGGTAATTAGTTGTTTCATATAGTTTTAAAATAATGATTGCAATGTAAGAATAAATCCGCGTAAATCGGCCATTGCAACAGTGCTTTTCAAAAAAAATCCCCGCACATTTTTGCAAATGAGCGGGGATGTAATCGATTGATATTCAAAAATTATTTGAACAAGCCTTGTGCCATCAGGTGCAAGCAACGGCGCCAAGTCAGGAACTCGTGTGCTGTGCCTTCTGAAACGTAGCCAACGCAGTTGTAACCAGCGGCTTTCATGTCGGCAGCTGATTTGTTGATTGCGTCAGGGCTCTCTTTGCTACCGCAACCTACGAACAGGTAGTTGACAGCTTTGTTGTCCTTGAAGTCGGTGGGAGCGAATTGTCCACCGCTCAGCAAGCCGAATGATGCAAAGGTGTCAGTCTTGCGGCTTGAGATGAGTTTTGTCTCCATACCACCCATCGACAGACCAGCCAGAGCGCGGTTTGCACGGTCGGTTTTGGTCTTGAAGTGCGAGTCGATGTAAGGAATCAGCTCATCGCAAAGCATTGTCTCAAACTCTTTTGCTGTGAATTGGCCAAAGCCGCTACCAAACTTAATGTCGTTGGTCAGGCCGTAGGTCATAACAATGATGAACGGTTTAGCCTTGCCTTCAGCAATCAGGTTGTCCATAATCAGGTTGGCGTGACCTTGGTTGCTCCATGCGGTCTCGTCCTCGCCCCAGCCGTGTTGCAGGTAGAGCACTGGGAATTTCTCCTTCGGGTTCTTGCCGTAGGTAGGAGGAGTGTAAACAAAAGCGCGTTGGAACTTGCCGGTGCTTTCGCTCCAGAAGATAATCTGCTGAACGTTGCCGTGAGGAACGTCTTTCTTTGCAGCATAGAAATCGGCGTCGTGAGCCGGAATTTCGATACCGCTTTCCCAACGAACAGAGCCGTAGTAGTTCTTTGCACCCGGGTCGTTAACAACGCCACCGTCGATAGTCAGGTGATAGTAGTGGAAACCTTCGTCCATCGGGCCTTCGGTTGTTCCTTCCCAAACACCGTCTTTGTTCTTTTTCAGAACGGTTGCACCAACGCCTCCCATGTTGCCGCCAAGACCAAGGCTGACAATCACCGATCTGGCCTGCGGAGCAACAACGCGGAAGCGTGCATAACCCTGAGAGTTAACCATTGGGTATTCCTGACCAGGCTGGTTCAACTCTGATGGTTTGAAGTCTTCTTTAATCTCAACATTGTCGAGGTCGGGATTGAAGCGTTTAACCACGCGGTACGACGATTTGCGTTTCAAATCCTTGTCGAACAACAGAGGATAGTTGTTAACACCTACCCACGAATCCTTGTCGCTTACATTCCAGAAAGTAACCACGTCAATCACGTCTTTGTGCTTGCGCAGAACGCGGAACAACTGCGAGTACTGGTTGTCGTGCAGAGTGCGGATATACGGCTCGATGGTAACGCCCTCGTTGCGGCTGAAGTTCAGCTGGCCACCCATTTCCTCGTTGGCACGGATGTCAAGCTCGGTGAATTGGATGTGGTCGACAATTGTAGCGTATTTCTCGATTGCGGCAGCAATATCTTCCATCGATGGGCCGAAAACATTGTAGTGGCCTTGCATACCGATACCGTCGATTGGAACGCCGGCGTCTTTCATCTTCTTAACCATGTCGAAGATGCGGTCGCGCTTGTCAGGATTGGCAGCGTTGTAGTCGTTGTAGAACAATTGTGCGTTCGGGTCGGCCTCGTGTGCAAACTCGAAAGCTTTTGCAATGAACTCGTCACCGCAGAGTTGGTAAAGTTTTGAGTTGCGGTAAGGCGACGGATTCGGGTTCCAAGGCGAGCGGCGAACGTCGTCGGCCATAGCCTCGTTCACAACGTCCCAGCAGTAAACAACGTCTTTGTAACGGTTAACAACTGTGGTGATGTGGGTTTTCAGACGTTTGTAGAACACCTCTTTTGAAACCTCTTTGCCTTTGGCGTCGGTGAACATCCAGTCGCAGAATTGGCTGTGCCATACAAGGCAGTGGCCGCGAAGCTTGATGTTGTTTTTACGGCAGAAGTTGGCAATGCTGTCGGCGTTGGCCCAGTTCCATTGACCTTCTTTAGGTTGCAGCGAGCCTGGTTTCATGTCGTTTTCGGCAGTGATGCTGTTGTATTCCTTCAGGATAAGTTCAATCTCCTTAGGATTCTGCATGTTACGCATGTTGACAGCCACACCTACTTTGAAATAATCTTTGTAGGCGTCTTTCAGTCCGTCTGGATCCTCAGGTTCGGGACGGCCAAAAGGATTTTGTGCCATTGAAATACATGCACTCAAGGCTAATGCCGTGGTGCACAGACTTTTAAATAGTGGTTTACGCATAGTTATTATTATTAAATTAAAAATCAATTGTCGGCAAATCTAAACCCATTTACCGATAGTAATAGTTATTATAGATGTTTGCCCCTTTTTGCAATAAGTTTTGCCGAAGGATGACGATTAGTGAAAAGACCCGTCAGGGACGGCAGATGGGTAGAAACGGCGTGTAGATTACGAATTGAAGTGCCGTGCCTACGGCACTTATTTCGGTTTTTGAATGTTCTTTTCTACCAATCTTTAGCCCCTACGTGGCTGTTATTCACGCATTCAATTAATTACAGTACTCTCCAAACGCGAAGTGATATGCCATCGGGATTGAATCCACCCGGTTTGCAAAGGAAAAGCGAGTTGTTGAGCCAGTTGTACTTGCTGTCGCTTGGCGCTTCGAATTTTGGCGCGCAGCGGAAGTAGAAGTTTGGCTTACCATCAGCTCCCGGGCTGGTTACAATCAGACCGCAGTTGCGGATGTGGATGTAAACACCGTCGTCGGTTTTGATTGAGTAGATGGCCTCAATCTCGTTGCGGCCCTGTTTCTGGTCCACGAGCTGATAGTCGGCGCCACCATCCAAAACTGTACCCTTCATGTTGGGGCCTTCGAATGTTCCGCCAGTAATAGGAATCACAACGCGGCTGCCGTGCGCCGTCTGCCCGACGGTGTATGTCTGGCCTAATTTCACATGAAGCTCGCACACAAACTCAAGAGTAGGGGTGTCGTCGGCAGGCGATGTTTGTGCAGGTTGCGCCTTTGCCGGCATAAAAGCCGCCAGCGTAAGTGCTACAGCGGCAAAAATGTTCATTCTGTTCATATTTATTAATGTTTAGTGTTTAGAGATTAGTGATAAATGATTAATGATTAGAGTTTAGTGTTTAGTGTTGAGCGCATAGTTGGTTAACAGGTTTAAAAGTTTAAGTTTACGCTTCAACACCCAACACCCAATACCCAATACCCAATACCCAATACCAAATACCTATATTTAAAACCTCTCCTCAATTACTTTCCAATCGATAATGCTCCACAGAGCCTTCAAGTGGGCGGCACGGGCGTTGCGGTAGTCGATGTAGTAGGCGTGCTCCCAAACATCGAAGGTGAGCAGCGGCCGCAGATTGGCGGTTACTGGATTGTCGGCGTTTTTGTTCTGAGTGATAACAAGTTTGCCATTGGCATCGGCCGAGAGCCAAACCCAACCAGAACCGAACAGCGACACACCTTTCGCCTCGAATTCGGCTTTGAACTTATCGAAACTGCCAAAGGCATTGTCGATGGCGGCGGCAATTTTACCCGTTGGCGCATTGCCTTCCGATGGTGCCTTAAACTGCTGAAAATAAAGCGTATGGTTCAGAACCTGACCGGCATTGTTGAATATTCCGCCATCCGATTTTTTCACAATATCTTCGAGTGTCGAGTTTTCGAATCCGCTGCCGGGCAGAGCCGCGTTCAGGTTGTTGACATATGCCTGCAGATGCTTGCCGTAGTGGTATTCAAAAGTCTCGCCGCTAATGACTGGCGACAATTCGTTTGCGCCGTAGGCAAGCTGCGGCATCAGGAATTTTCCGTCGTGTTGGATAATTGACATAGTTTGATGTTTTAATGTTTCTCAAAGATAACACAAATTCGAACACTGACGCCGATAATAACATTAACACTAACACTAACACTAAAACGTAAACCAACCACATTTTTTGTTTAGGGTTATCGTATTGCGGAAAATTCCAGGAGAATTTGTAAAAAATTGAAATTAAGAATTTTGTAAAATTTTTAAATCAGATTTTCTAAAAATTTCCGCCCGCAAAGGCGCAACCCATCCATTTTTCTCTTGCCATTCACCTAAAAACGGCTACATTTGCCACAGCAAAACCAAAGAAAATCACAAAAAATGATTGAATCTGTGTGTAAGGCACTGATTTTTATGCGTTTTTTTGACTGACAATGAGGCCTTTTTAGTGATTGATGATTAATGATGAATGATCAATGATTAATGCTGAGTGATTGATGATAAATAATTAATGTTCAATATTTTAACTAATAACTAACAATTAAGATGATTAAACTGAAAATTATTCCGGCAATGGCACTGCTTGCGTTTGCGGCGCATTGCCAGGCCCAGACGGCTGTGGCCACCGCAGGTGGCGAGGCTGGCTCAGTGAGTTTCACTGTGGGCCAACCGTTTGTTGAGGTTGCCACAAGCAATACCGGCAGCATTACACCGGGTGTGCAGCAAGCCTACCAAATCACAGTTGTTGAGGTTGGCATGGCTGACAAGTTGGTAACACTCGATGCTTCGGTTTACCCTAATCCTACAACCGATTGGCTCACTTTGACGGTAGCCGATGCCGCTAATTTGTGTTACACGTTGCTCGATGCCAACGGCCGCATAATTGCCACCGACAACATTGTCGATGTGCAGACTTCCATTGACATGGCCCGCCTTGCGCAAGGTGTTTATTTTGTGCGAGTTACCGATGGCGATGCCGCCGTGCGGACATTTAAGGTAGTGAAGATGTGATGATTAGGCATTAGGGATAGGGCATAAGATGTTGGAAATGCTGAGTTTAGAATTCAGAATTTCAACCCGTTAACCCTGTTCAACCCGTTAAACATTAAACACTGAACATTAAACATTTAATATTTAACCATTAAAATTAACAAACATGCGAAAATTATTTGCAATTGTAGCCGCCATGCTTTTATCGGTGGCGACATTCGCCCAGGCCCCGCAGGGCTTCAGTTATCAGGCTGTTGTGCGCGACGCGCAGAACGCCATAGTTGCCAACCAGTCGGTTAAGGTAAGTATTACAATCCTCCAAGGTGCCGATTTGGATAGCGCCACAGAGGTTTACAGCGAGCAGCACAACGTAAAAACCAACCAGAACGGCTTGTTTACGCTGGTTGTTGGCAAAGGCGACAGCGCCGGCAGTTTCCGCACAGTGAACTGGAGCAAAGGCAACTGCTACATTCGTACCAGGACCGATTACGGCGAAAGCACAAGCCAGCTGATGAGCGTGCCTTACGCCCTTTTTGCCGAGAACGTGGCTCCCGATAATATTGTTAACGTTCTGAATAATAGCGAAGTAACCAACAAGCTTAACTTTGTGAGCAAAACCGATATCGACAATTTTGTCACTTCGGCCGACGTTACAGCTACAGTTAACACTGCATTGGCAAGTTACGCAACCACCGAGAACGTTAACAGCGCTTTGGCCAACTACGCCACCACCGAGAATGTTAACACAACCGTAAACAACTCATTGGCCAACTACACCACAGCACAGAAACTTAAAGATACTTTGAACGTTTACAGCACCACCCAAAAACTCAAAGACACTCTTGCAGTTTACGCCAAGGCAGAGGCCATTCCCACCGTTCCAACCAACGTGGGCGACTTCACCAACAATATGAACTACGTTACCCAAGCCGAAATCGACAGCCGCGGTTACCTGACTGCTGGCGATGCCGGCAATATTGAATTGGCCGATTACTACTCAAAAACCGATGTTGATGGCAAAATTGGCACGTTGAGAGATGAATTTCTTATCGGTTTCGATGCCAATAATCATGAATACGAAGATTTAGGATTACCAAGCGGAACTCTTTGGGCAAAATGCAATGTGGGTGCTTCACAGCCAAGCGAGACTGGAGGTTATTACGCATGGGGCGAAGCCGAAGAAAAAGATGAGTACACTAATGCCAATTGGATTTTCCCAGGTGATGTATGGACATCAGAAAACGATGCAGCAGCCATTTGTTTTGGTGGTAATTGGGCAACTCCCAATTACGATCAGTGGTTAGAATTGAAAAACAACTGCTATTTTGAATGGACGACAGACTACAACAATACAGGAGTTGCAGGCACTATAGTTTATAAAGCCAAAAATGATGGCGATAAAGGGAAAAAGAACGATGGTGCCAACTCATATACCCCCTCAGTACAATACAATTTGGCCAGTACGCATATTTTTCTGCCAGCCGTTGGCAATAAAGCCGACGGGTATTTAATTAAAACCAGTAATCCATATATGGTAAAAGAGGGCTACTACGAATCAGAATTTTATGGTAGCCCGAGATGGCGTTATTGTTCAGCTGGTATTAGAAATGATAATGCAATATTTGTAACTAACTCATGGGGTTCTCCTGATTACTGTGGTGTGCAAGTTCGTCCGGTAATTGGCAATGCAATATATGTCAATGCAGCAATAAACTCCCAAAATGCCGTCAATGCTCAAAATTCTCAAAATGCCGTCAATGCTCAAAATGCTGTAAAAGCCCAAACCGCAACCAATGCAGAAAACTTTGGCGATATGCCGTTGGCAACCGTGAAGCTAATAATTCAGAACGATAGTTATAGTGGTGCTGGAACCGTCAATTTCATGGGGCATGAGTATGTTATGACAGAGGATAACTTAAATAATATTGAAGTAACATTTAAACTTCCTGCTTATTCTCCTGTTTTTATGTCAGTAGCTTTGGATAAAGCTAATACTTATTATAGATATACCGTGCATTTAAATACCAAATCCTTAAAAGATAGAAGCGGTTACCAAATAACTGATATGGAAAATGAAATAGTTGGGCCATTCCCTAACGAGGAGAACACCATAACGGTAAAATTCTTAAGACTTTCAAACTAAAAAAAACAAGGCATTAATTGCCGTACGCATAAAGCAAATCAATTCAAAAGGCCTGCGCCCGCAATAGGGTGGCAGGTCTTTTTTGTGTGTTCAAATTGGATAATGAGTAGTGGCGAAATGACTCTTCGCCGAAGTTAGAACAATTATTGTTTGCTTTCTAATTCTTCTTTGAGCATATCGTACAGATATACAGCGCCTTGATAATACAAACCTGTGCGTTCATTTTCAAGTTTGCGGTAGGTGTCCGACGTGTAAAGCGTGTGCATGGCCGTAGGAATGTCGTAGTTGTTGTCTTCCATTAGCATTTGAATGAGAGAATCCGTCAGGCATTCAATCATAAATTGCTTATCCTGTTTATGTTGTTCCTGCTCATTCATATTTTTTGTAATAGTGTAATGGCGCGTTCGGTGCCAAAGAATTAGGCAAGTGCACCACCATTCCGTTGGCAAATGCGAGTTATGTCGTCAACTGCATCGTCAATCGAAAAAGTGTGCTCAATATCATAATTGCGGATAAGAAAGTCCAATCCTTTGTAGCGATTTAGATAAGAGTACGACTCGCCGTTGAGCAGTCCGAAACGCTGTGCAAAAGCGCCGATGCAGCAAACGAGCCAGGAAATGGTATTTTGTGTTGTTCGTGACATAACCAATTGTAATCGATTGTAAATGTATGAATGTTTTTCGAGTTTTTCATTAAAAGATATTTTTCGTGCAATCAATAATCACCGCCAAACACAAAAAAGCCCCATTCCATAAAGAATGAGGCTTTTTGCTATAGGGTAGAAGCGTTGAATCGAAACTCCTAATTCCTAAATTCTAACTCCTAACTTTCTCACACCGTCGCTTCCACATTCCACACAAACGCCCGCACGCCGACCTCTTTGTTGCGGTTGTCCAAGCGTTTGATGCGGCTCAAGAGTTCGGGCACCATTTCGTCCTCGACAACGGTGATGATGGCCGAGTTCATTTCGGGCCAGGTGTGCGTTCCGCGGCGTGGTTCGCCGTCAACCGAGCCCTGCCCCTGAACGTCTTCCCAGTAGGTGAATCCCTTTATGCCAAGGCGGTCGAGCATATACTCAACACGCTCTGTATTTGCCTGATTGTAAACTATAAATACTGCTTTCATTGTCGTTCAAATTTTAAATTCTTCTGTTGTCTGTAGTCTGAAGTCCGTAGTCATTATTTGTTAACACGGCTGTCGTAAACCGAATCCTCGTCCATATCGAAGAAGATGAACGAGTGGCGGATTTCCTCTTCCTTATCGCGTTCGCCGTGGCGCGACATAATCGAGTAGAGCACAGGCACAACCAGCAGCGTTACCACGGTCGAAACCAGAAGGCCGCCGATAACCACAATACCCATAGGAATCCACATTTCCGAACCTTCGGAATTGCTCAACGCCATTGGCAGCATACCCAGCATGGTGGTGGCTGCGGTCAGAAGCACGGGGCGCAGACGCGACTGTCCCGAAAGGGCGATGGCCTCGTTCAAC
>JAGCFC010000042.1 GCA_017650325.1 Salinivirgaceae bacterium
CCTCGTTCACAAAGCTGATGTTGCTCTTCTGCACGGCTGGTACACGTCCCCAAACAGTCTCGTCGTACGATGTTGGGTCAGGCGGATAGGTTGTCGGCAGACCGTTCTCGTAGCTTTTGCGGCTGTCTTTCAGCACATCCTCCGAAATGTTACCGAAGTTGAAGTATAGTTGGCCGCCCGGGTTGAGCGAGTCTTCCTCAACAAACGGGTCCATCATCCAGAATTCAAGATATTCGATGTTCGATGTCTCGAAGTTTTTGGTTGTCGTCTCGCGCATAATGCCGCCCCATTTGTCCTGCGGATTGCGGAAGCGGCCTGTACGGTCGTAATCGTCGGTGCTGTAGTTGTAGGGACCGCGTTGGGTTGGGTCGAATGTGACATCGAAAGTTGTCAGATAGATGGCGTCGCCCGACGATTGGTCGCGGTTGGGGTAGATGTTCAACTCAGGTACACGATAAGCGTTTAGCCGCGATTGTTCCGCCTTCGACACCGGCGAACTGGCTTGGAACATCAGCGGGTCGATTTTGTACCATGCAATCTTTGCACGGTTGTAGCCCGTTTCCAGATTGTTGAACGTTGAGGCCTCGCGGAAAATATTGCCTTGCGGGATACTGGCCAATGTCCAAGCCTCGCGGTTGGTCATGTCGTAGCTCGACTCACTGCTCTCAAAATCATCGATATACACCTCGCCCGACTTGCCCACGGCTCTGCGGTTGTGGCCTGGCACAAGTTGTGCGTACTCGCCCTGAACCGACATTGTCGATTTTTCCTTTGTCTCAATCAGCGGCAACCAGTCTAAGAATTTTGTAAGCATCGGCAAATCAACCTCATACGAACCATTCAAACCCCATATGGTGTTCGAAATAGGATCCTCGCCCACGTTTACTTTTGTTGTTGTAGGCTTCTCGTTGAGGTGCATTACTGTTGCACCCAGGTTGAATCGGTCGCTGAAGCGGTAATCGAGATGGGTGCCCAGCAGCGTTTTTTCCATCAGACTGAACGTTGAGTTGCTTTCGAGCGACACCTTTATCGGCGTGCCTGAAACAAGGTAACTTTCGTTGATTATTTTAACGCGGCCCATGTTGTAATCGACGGTGTAATCGACATTCTCTGTGAGTGTTATACCACCTGCCGTCACCACCACCGATCCTTGCGGAATATTGAACGAGTTGAGCGAGATCTCCGATCCGCCTGACGATTTGTAAGAGCCTTTCAAGTAGAATTTGCTCTTGGCGGTCATCTGTTGCGCTTTGTATTGCGTTGAGTCGTAAAGTTCCTGGAACACGAAGTCTTTCGATGGAAGGTCGCCGCCCAAAGTGTCGTGCAAGTGGCCGCCAAACGGCTCAACAACAGGGAAATATACGCGACCATTGGTTGTGTTCACAGTCACGCCTGGCACAAAGTCGAACATTCCGTTGCCACCTTTAACGTAGTCGTTTTTGCTGTTCAAATTGTCCAAACCCATCAGGTTCAGCAGTTTGGTGTTCTTAATTTCATCGTTCAAGAAGGCGTTCGAGAGTTTGCGCACCCGCGATTTATTGTTGTAATATTCAACCTCGAGCACAAAATCTTCAGAGTTCAACTGATAGGCGTCGAGCGAATAGACGTTTTTCATCATCAAGTCCCAGTTAGGATATTTTGGGGTAAAGTTGCTGCCTTTCAACAATTTGACAATCAAGTTGCTGGGGTTGGCGATACCGTCGCTCGTGAACTCACCTACCTTGTAGCTGACGCCATCTACGGTGTATTCGAAGGCTACGGCCAGAATTTCGTCACCGTTGAGCGCTGAGTTCAGCGTGATGTAGCCCAGCTGGGTGTTGATGGTGTACTCGTTGCTGTTCAGTTTGCGGGCGTACTCAACTTTTTCATAGTCGCGCGCACCGGCAAAACCTTCGTCTGACAGGGATTTGGTTACCTGATCAATATCGCGAACATTAGGCACACTTAAAATCTTCTGATATAGCGAGTTGGCGTTGTTATCAGGCGCCGGTGAGCTCAGAAAGCTTATTTCGGGGTTGAGTACGGCGCGGTCCTTGCGGTTATACATCGGGTACTCCTCGCGCTCCTCACCCAAATCCATGAATGCTACAATGTTATGCGCATTTTCGGTTGAGCGTTTGGTGTTGGTTACCCAAACCTCAACTTTGGTAATCTGCACACTCGACACAATTAACGGCAAGTGTTTCAGTGCCTTATCGTACTGCGAACGGAAATAGTGCGACAGGAAGAAGTGGCGGTTTTTGTCGTAGTCCACCGCCGACACATCGAACTGGCTAACCTGCGCACCGCCTTGAGTGGTAATGGTTTTCGACTCACCTTTCTGCTGCGAGATGACCGTCGACACGTAGAGTTTTCCGAACTTCAACTCGGTGAGCACGCCAAAAAGGCTCTGGCTGCCCGTGATGAGTGATGTCGAAAGCGGCAGCGACACGTTTCCAGCCTCAATCTTTTGGATAATGTCGTCCTCTTTGCCTTGGAATTTCAGGTTGATGGTATTGTCGAAATCAAATTGTGATTCAGTGTCGTAGCTGATTTTCATCTCCAGATTGTCACCAATTTTTCCGGCCACGCTCATCTGGATGTTCTCCTTGAAATCGAAAATTGTCTGCCGCCGCAGCGATTGCGCGATGTTGGGGTTGGCGGTGTTAGTGATCTTCAAACCGAATTTGAGCGATGCTGTTCCCTGCGGTTTGATGTCGATGACGCTGCTGCCGAAAATGGTCTCAAACAGCTCATTATCAACATTGAACTTTGTAAGCGAACCGCCCTGGCGCTCGAAACTCTCGTTGCGGTAGCGCTGGCGCCAGTAATTCTTCAGCGAGCTGTTCACGTCGTAGTCGCCGTACTCCTCGCGCGACATTGTGAACGGCGGCCGCACATCCACTCCGCCCACTTTCTGGTGGATGATGTACTGGTCGGTCTCCTCGTCATACTCAACTTCGTTGGTGAAGTTCGAAGGATCTTTCAGTCCAATGTTCGAAGCCGGACGCACAGGCTCATAGGGCGTTGCGGCGGGTTTTGCAACGCGGTAGCGCAGGGCCGCAGAATCGCCTGCCGTCTGCGCATAAGCGTCCCCGACGACAATTGCGAAAAAGGCTGCAACCAACGCACACAGCTTTGTTCCGAACATCGACTTCATCAGAAATTATATTGACTTCAAGGCTTTCTTCACCATATCCTCAACCTTCATTGTCGGGTCTTCCTTAAGCAGCTTGTCGAGCAGTTTTTCCACAAGATTCTTTTGGAAACCCAAAGCAACTAAAGCAGATAACGCTTCTTCGCGGTTTGTATTGCTTTCGCGGAATAAAAAATCAGTATTGGCCTCGGTTTTCCCGATTTTATCCTTCAAATCCACAATCACGCGCTCGGCAGTCTTCAGCCCTACTCCTTTCACTCCCTTGATTAAACCAACGTCACCCGAAAGCACGGCGTCGCGTAACTCGCTGGCACTCAATGACGAGAGAATCATTCGCGCCGTATTTGGGCCAACACCCGAAACGGTGAGCAGCAGACGGAACACCTCACGCTCGTTCTTCGATGCGAATCCGTAAAAAAGCTGCGCATCCTCACGCACAATGTGATGCAGGAAAATAATGGCTTGCTCTTTGCCTGAAAGAGCCGTGTATGTGTTGAGCGATATGAGAATCATATAGCCGATGCCTCCGTTATCGATAACAACATAGGCCGGTGTCAGTTCCACAATTCGCCCTTGAATGTATTCATACATAATTCAGTAACTTACCCTTTATTTATTAGAGGTGCAAAGGTAGAAAAATTTAGGAATTAGGAGTTATATGGTATTGTGGTTGAAATTATTGTCAAATCAACAATAATAAATTTCCATACTAACATTCAAAATAGTTGCTTTTTATAA
>JAGCFC010000043.1 GCA_017650325.1 Salinivirgaceae bacterium
CTATATCGCTGGGCGAGATACCGCTAATCCTGTCGAACGGCCTGTCATCGACAACGTACGCCATGAGTTGTTGCATGGTATAGCCGTTTTTGGCTATTTCCAATGGCTGGCCGGCATTGAAAACAATGTCGGAACGCAGGGGTTTCTGGGTTACATTCCACCCTCCGTAAACCAACTGCATAATATAACGGCTTGGCTCGCCGCTACGGCCATCGTTTTTGCCGACAAAATACGCAAGCGTAACGTTCTGCGCCCTTTGCAACAACCGATAGAAATAATAGGCGTACATGGCCTCACGCTCCTCGTGGGTTGGCAGGCCAAAAGCACGGCGCATGCTGAACGGCACAAATGTTGGCGAGGAGCCATCGGTTGGCAGAGTTCCTTCGTTTACGTTCAAGATTATCAGATTGCTGAAATCGAGGTTTCGCGTCTCGAGGAAGCCCATAACCTGCAATCCTTTAATTGGCTCGCCGCTAAACGGCACGTTCAAACTTCCAATGTAATTGCGCAGCAACTTATAGTATGTCGGCATTTCGATTGAAACACGCTCCTCCTCAAGTTCGGTGTCGAGTTGCTGGATTTGCAGTATGAGCCTGTAAACCAACTCCTGCTGAACCAGCCTCATTCCATCGGTGTCCTCCTCATCCGACTGCCCCCAAATGTTCATCAAATGTTTCATGATGGTGAGCGCATAGTCCGAAAAATCGTGAGGTGTGTTGACCGAACGGAATACCAACTTGGCAAAATTGTCATCGCCAATACGGCTTTCAGGTATCTGGAATAATGCCTCTTTCTTAATAACTTCAGTGAAATCGGAAGCAAATTCCGGACTCGCCGAAATGAAAAACGGATGCTGCAACAGGGCAAGCACGTTTTTATAATAGAATGTGGTTGTGTCGGTCGATGCATGTTTGTTCATTTGCAATTGAACCAACTGCTCCACCCAATGACCTGCTATGGAATTCTTGATTTTATATCCCATAGTTACATTAATGTCGGCAACATACGGCGAAACGTGTTCAACAACATTCATCAGCACCGATTCATCGGCAAGAACAAGCGCTGTGTCGGTTATCTCGGCTTGCGGAGTTTTTGTAAGCTGTTCGGCCACAACCGACATTTGTCCGCTCACTGTTGGCGACGCAACCACGCTGATATTCTTGTTTTTGAAACCGAAATCGTGCAATGTTTCGAAATCATCGGGGGCGGCGAACTCTGCCACAAACTTGCGTAGGAACAATCCCGCTTCCTGGTATTTATCATCGATATACGATTGGTCGTAATCCCAAAAGAAAATTGCACGGCCCTGCGCTTTCAGCACCTTGAACACCTTTTCCTCGCACTTGGTTATAGCGTTGAACCCGACAAAAAACACCTTGTCAAAAGGGAGTTGATAATCACCAGAAGAGATATTCTCGACAGCCTTGCGATAAACTTGTCCATCGTAGGCGAACCCTTTGTCGTTGAGTCTTTTACCAAACAACTCGTACATTGGCAACAAGTTATGCCAAATATCGAGAAAGCGCTTTTTCAAATCGGACTCGCCAACGTAAACAACATTGAAAAATTTTTCGATTGCCTTCCGTTGCTCCTCAGTCAGATAGTCGGCACTGCTATCCAACTGCTTGATTTCCTGAATATTTCTCAACAGCACTTGCGCATCGACAAGATATTTGTCGATATCGTTGAAATCGGACAAAATGGTTTGTGCCCACGGGAAAAAACGGTCGAACTTTTCGCCCGAATGCGTTATTTCCTGATGAACATCGTACAAGGTAGCCAGCTGCTTAATGGGCGAAGCCACCTTCTGATTGCCTATTTTACTAATAAACTCATCGATGGTGAATATCCTCGGAAGCCAAATAACCTTGTCGTTCACCTGTTTTATCGCATCGCAGAAATACACCGACGAACGCTGATTCGGAAAAACCACACAGCAATCGCGCAAACATTTGTCGTAATGTTTAAATATGTATTCGGCAACATCGTGTAAAAAAGTTGACATGACTTGTTATTTTATTGTAATTATAATACTTGCACCTTTATCGGGCGCTTGTCCGCAACAACCTGTCTCGGTTTATCGACTATAGTGGTACTCCCGCCGACAATATTACGATGAATATAGACATCAAAACAATGCTTATCGACATCAATTTCTTGATTTTTGATGATGCCTATAGTATTACAAATATAAAAGTTGCTTCTCCCGACCGCAGAAAATCGCATTTTGGAAAACACTTTCATAAAAAAAGGCCTTTTTGCACCACACAATATAATATATGGTGTATTTTTGGTAAGAAATGTCACAAAACATCGCTGATATGAAAACACACAACATTAGTGCGCTGATAATATATGTTTTAGCCGTAATTGCCATTACCGCAATGCTGCCAAAACAGCGGCAGTTCAAATACGAACTGCAAAAAGGCAAAGCATGGCAATACGAGGATTTGTATGCTCCGTTCGACTTTGTGGTGCTGAAAACCAACGCCGAAATCAAAGAGGAACGCGACAACATCTACAAGCACGCAAGGCCCTATTTCAGCGTAACTTCGTCGGTTTATCCAGAGCAGAAAATAAGATTCGAGCAGGAGTTTGACCGCCGCTTTGCATCGGCAATGGACATTGTGAGGAACAAGTTTCCGGAGCAGCAGGTCAATGCCGACACAGTTAAATCGGAACTGCAACGGTTTGCGCTGTCGAGTCTGGAGTTTGTTTACTCAAAGGGAATTACAAACTACACCGATGTGCTTGAGAAAGACAACGGCCAAGGAACGGTGGTGTTGGTTGAGAACAAGATGTCGCGGACAGTGCCTTCGACCGAGGTGTTCACTGTTCACTCGGCGCAGCAGTACGTGGCCGACCAGGTTACCATCAAATTCAGCAACAATCAGATTCTTCTAACAGCCTTCGACAATCTGAACATCTACGATTTTATAAAACCTAACATCGAATACGACAAAACGCTGACCACCAAAGCCCGACTTGCGCTTGAGGAACAACTCTCGGAGTCGCGCGGCATGGTTCAGGCGGGCCAGCTCATTATTGCCCACAACGAGCTGATGAACGACCAGAATTTGAGGATTTTGCGCTCGCTACGGCGCGAGTTTCAAAGCACGGGTGTAACCTCATCGCCAATTTCGTGGACGCTTTTCGGGCAAACCATGCTTGTTGCCATTTTGATGGCGCTGCTGTTTGTTTTTGTGATGCTGAATTATCCGCGAATCTTCTCGCACTTCCGCCTTCTGTTTTTTGTGGTGGGACTTGTGGTTGTAATGATTGGCATGATGTGCGTGTCGATACGCTTTCAGATTGGACACGCCTATCTGCTGCCGTTCGCCATTCTGCCGCTCATACTGCGCACCTTTTACGACGGCCATCTGGCCATTATCGCCCACATGGTGACGGTAATTCTGTGCGGTCTGCTCATATCGAGCGGCTACGAATTCATTATGCTTCAGACTGTTGCCGGAATGGTGGCTATCTTCTGCCTATCGAAAATCGCCAAACGCCGACAGCTGTTCATGGCTGTATTGATGGTAACCACCTCGTACATAGCAACATACACTGCCATATCGCTTTTGCAGGAAGGCCAGTTCAGCCACATTGGACTTCGACCTTACATGTGGTTCTTTGTCAACGGATTGCTTCTGTTTGTGGCCTATCCGCTGATTTTCATCTTCGAAAAAGTGTTCGGACTGGTGTCGGATGTTACTCTGCTTGAACTGTCGGACACAAACCATCCGCTGCTGCGCGAACTGGCCGAGAAGGCACCCGGCACTTTCCAGCACGTGATGCAAGTGGCCAATCTGGCTGAAGACGCCATCCGCAACATTGGTGGCAATCCGCTGATGGCCCGCGTTGGTGCACTCTATCACGATGTAGGCAAAACCAGCGCTCCACAGTTTTTTGTTGAAAATCAGGTTGGTACGAACCCGCATGATGCCCTATCCAACGAAGAAAGTGCGGCTATAATTATTGGACACGTTAAGAATGGCGAAGAACTGGCACGGGCCTACAAACTTCCTCCACGCATTATCGACTTCATAGCCACCCACCACGGAACCGATGTGGTGCGTTACTTCTACAACAACGAAGTGAACCAGCACGGAGCCGACAATGTCGATGCCAGCAAATACACCTATCCGGGACCGTCACCGTTCTCGAAAGAAACCGCTGTTGTAATGCTCGCCGACTCGATTGAGGCCGCTTCGCGCACTATTAAAGACTACTCGCAGGATGTGATTGGCGCTTTAGTTGAAGATATTGTGGATGATAAAATCGAGCACGGGCAAATGAATCACGCTGATTTAACGTTCCGCGACATTGAGACTATCAAGACTATCTTCAAGCAGAAGTTACAAAACATCTACCACACAAGGATTGAATATCCAAAGTTGTGAAAGCCAGGCGTTTATTATTTATTCGCGTAGTATCTCTGCCCAAATATTGACGAGCCGACGCGGACCATTGTCGAACCGTGGGCAATAGCCAACTGGTAGTCGCCCGACATTCCCATCGATATTTCCTTGAACTCGGCGTTTGCGGCAAAATAATCAGTTTTGAGGGTGTCGAATATTTGCTTCAGGTGGGCGAACTCACGATTGGTCTGGTCCTTGTCGTCAGTTAGACTACCAATGCCCATCACGCCGCAGATACGAACGTTCTGCATTGCCTTAAATTCATCGGACTCAAGCAATTGTCGGGCTTCGTCGAGGTTCATGCCGAATTTGGTCTCCTCGGTGGCAATGAAAAATTGCAGCAGGCAATCTACCACAACACCGTGCTTGGCTGCTTCCTTGTTCACAGCTTGCAGAAGGTTGGCGCTGTCGATACTGTGTATCAGGTTGACGTAATCGACAATGTACTTTATCTTGTTGGTCTGCAGGTGGCCAATGAAGTGCCATTCGATATCGGCAGGAAGGTCGGCGTGTTTCTGCTTCATTTCCTGCGCGTGGTTCTCGCCAAAAATACGGTGTCCGGCATTGTAGGCTTCCATAATGTCGGATTCGGGCTTGGTTTTCGACACCGCCACAAGCCGTACTCCTGCCGGCAAGGTCGATTTGATTTTGTTCAGATTTTCAGATATGCTCATTGCTTTTGTGTTTAATCGGCGATTCGTTCAATCGGTAAATCATTTAATCGGACGCCATAATATGACGTCCCTACGTTTTTCTCTAATTGTTAATTATTAATTGTTCATTGTCAATTATTTTCTCGTCTGTCCTTCACCCGTCACGAGCCATTTGTACGAGTTGAGTTCGCGCAGAGCCATCGGGCCGCGGGCGTGAAGTTTCTGCGTCGAGATACCGATTTCGGCACCCAAACCGAACTGTGCGCCGTCGGTGAAGGCTGTCGGGGCGTTCACGTACACCACAGCAGCGTCAACCGCCTTGCGGAACAAATCGGCATTTGCCTGATTGTCAGTTACAATGCACTCGCTATGCCGCGAACTGTAACGGGCAATGTGTGTCAGCGCTTCGTCAATCGAGCCAACGGTTTTGACAGCCATTTTGTAATCCATAAACTCTGTGCCAAACGACTGGTCGTCAGCGTGTTGGAGCAGATTGGCGGGGTATTTTCCGTCGAGTGCGGCATAAGCCTGTTCATCGGCATAGATAATAACGTTTTTGGTGGCGCAATCGGCAACCAAAACCGCCAAATCGGTCAAGCGTTTCTGATTGATTATCATGCAGTCGAGTGCGTTGCAGACGCTCACGCGGCGCGTTTTGGCATTGAAGATTATGCGCTTGCCCCACTCAAGGTTTCCGAACTCGTCGAAATAGGTGTGGCAGATTCCGGCGCCAGTCTCGATAACAGGCACAATGGAATTTTGGCGCACAAAATCGATAAGTCGCTTGCTGCCGCGCGGGATTATCAAATCAACGTAGTCGGTGGCCTTCAGCAGTTGCTCGGTTTCGACGTGACCGGCAGGCAGAAGCGCAATGCAGTTCTCGTCAACTCCGTGGCGGCGCAGCACTTCCTTGATGATGCCAACACCCACAACGTTCGAGTCGTAGGCGTCGGAACCGCCCTTCAAGATGCAGGCGTTGCCCGACTTCAGGCAGAGCGAGAAGACGTCGTAAGTGACGTTCGGGCGCGCTTCGTATATCATTCCAATAACGCCGATTGGTACGGTTACCTTTTTGAGTTTCAGTCCGTTGGGCAGTTCGCGTTCTTCGAGCGTCCGGCCAACCGGATAGGGCAGCGAAGCCACGTTGCGCATATCGCCGGCAATGTCGGCAATGCGTTGCTCGGTGAGTTGCAGACGGTCGTAAACGGGATTGGCCTTGTCCATACGCGCCAAATCCTTGTTGTTGGCGGCCAGAATCTCGCCAGTGCGCGAAACAATGGCGTCGGCCACGTCGCGCAAAATATTGTTAATCTTCTCTTCGCTCAAGAAAACCATACTGCGGCTTGCCTGGCGGACTTTCTCAAATAATTCAGTGCAATCCATATTTAACGACGAATTACGATTACTTAAACTAAAATGCAAACTTATAGAATTATTCCTCTTTTCAACTTTCAAACTTTTATATATGTTTACAAAATGTAAGTCACAACGAATATCACTAAATATTATTTGTTTATAAAATATTGATAACCACTTATATATGCAAAACAAACTGCAAGAATTGACAGACAGGCTTTATGCCGAAGGTCTGTCGAAAGGAAAACAGGAAGGTGAGGAAGTGCTGAAAAACGCCAAAGCGGAGGCCGAACAGATTGTGAGTCAGGCGAAAGCAGAGGCGGAGCGCATAATTGCCGAAGCCAACAAGAAGGCCGACGAACTCAAAACAAAAACTGAAGCCGACATCCGAATGGCAGGCGCGCAGAGCATTGCCGCCGTTCGTCACGAGGTGGAGCAACTGATTCTGGCGCAGGCTGTTGAGAAATCGGTGAAGGGCGCTCTCTCGGCCGACGAGTTCCTGAAAGAAATGATAAAGACCGTTGTTGCGGCGTTCAACCCCGACAATTCGGCGGCTACCGATTTGGAACTGATTCTGCCGGAGGCTGTTAAATCGTCGGTGGAGCCGTTCCTGAAAGGCGAGGTCAGCCGTCAGTTGAATGTCGGAATTGAGGTCAGTTACTCGAAAAAACTGAACGCCGGCTTCAAAATATCGCCGAAAGGCAGCGGCTATCTGTTGCAATTCACCGACGACGAATTTATCAGACTCATAAGTTCTTACCTGCGTCCGGCGGCGAAAAAAATACTCTTCGGCTAAATGGACA
>JAGCFC010000044.1 GCA_017650325.1 Salinivirgaceae bacterium
AGTCCGAATGTCATCAGTAGGGCAAGGGCGGTGGTGACAATCGGGCGGGCGTTTTCGGCAAACCACGAGAGCAGGACCGTTTGCGTTTGGAAACTGAAAAGCGGAATGGTGGCCGGTGCCGAAAGAACAAACGCAATGGTGACCGCACCGCTGATAATGCCCACAACAAAGGCCGCCACCATAGCCATTTTGTAGCGGCGCAGGGTTGCTTCCTGATGCCGTTTGATGAACTCCACGGCGTCCAAACGTTTGGTGAGCGACGCCATAAAAGCCTCGCTGTCATCGAATTGCGGTTTCTGCGCAAGGAAAATTTCCTCAAGTTCTTTGTCTTTGTTCATATCTTCAGTTTTTCTTTCAGTTTGTCGCGGCCGCGCGACAGTTGTTTTTTTACGGCATCTTCCGATGTCTCGATAATTGCGGCTATCTCTTTGATATTATACCCGTTAAGATAAAATAGAGTGATGGCCGAGCGCTCTTTGGGCGGCAGTGTCCGCAGGGCAAGGTACAGGCTCTGATGCTCGAACGACGAGTCGGTAGCCGACGGGCTGACAAGCGTCCGGGCTTCGTCGATGCTTTCCATTGTCCGGCAACTCGCCTTGTGGTTCAGGAAGGTGTTGTGGGCAATCTTGAAGAGCCACGAGCGGAACCTCCCCTCGTCGCGATAGCCCGCCGATGCAATGTAGGCCTTCACCAGCGCGTCCTGAGCAAGGTCGTCGGCGTCGGCCTTGTTGCCGCAACAGAGCGCAAGCAGGAAACCACGCACGGCCGCCTGCTCACTCTCAATGTGTCCGATAAATTCTTCGCGCGTCACGGTTTACGCTTGTGCTGACAGTCTTTTCTCTTCCGCTTCAATCTCTTTGGCGAGCATTTTCTTGCCAATAAAGTAATTGATTAAGAAGGCAATACCGACAGCAATCATAATGGCGCTCATAAAGCCCGAAAACCAAAGGTTGCTCGATGTCATTCCGCCGCCAAAACTTGTGCAAAGAGTGAAAATCGCCAAACCAACTCCCAGCAAGAGTGAAATGCAGCCCCACAGCAGTTTGGCGAGCAGTTTCTCCTTCAGCAGTTTCTGCTTTGGCGCCATTTTTTTGAGCATTTCGTCGATGTCCATTCCAGGATTCTTTTCCAGTGCGGCCAGCACAATCTGTGTGCGCGATTTGTCCTCGAGTATTCTTCGGCGGCTGTTCAGCCAAACTATCATTATCGGAAGCACGCAGCCAATAGCGAATGGCATAAAATTCCGAATTAAACTGTTTATAACGTGAATCATTTTTATAATTTTTTAAATGTTAAACTTCTGTTTTTTGAACCAGTTCGCCTAAATAACAAGTCTGCCAGGCAAAAGGTGACGTCAAGTTTAAAGTTTTTTTCTGATTCGCCGACTTTCGTCGATGGCGGCAAATGTGGCTGTGGTGCAAACTATTGTCGCACTATATTTTATGTCGATTACCGCCAAAGTCAGCGGCAGAGCGAACAGCAACGCGCCCGCAACTTTGTTCATTGCCGAATGCACGGCCACAAACTGCCGCCTTTCGGCATAGACCGAAACAATGTTGAAAATCTTGATGCAGGCGATGGCGCCGGTCCAGATAATTAGCCAGACGGGGATGTCGATGGCAGGAATAAGTTTAATCAGGCAGACAATGACAAAAACGGTGTCGGCGGCAGTGTCGAACTTCGAGCCGAACTCGCTTGCGGTGTTTGTGCGCCTTGCAACCCAGCCGTCGGCAATATCGGAAACTCCGGCGATGACATACAGCGCGAAGAATGTTGGCGAAAGCGCATTGCAGAACAAGATGGCCGCGCTGCACAGAATTCTGACGGCTGTTATGGCGTTGGGCAGGTTCATTGGGTGGTGTCGGCAGGTAGCGCTCACTTCTTCAGTTCCAAAACGTACTCTTCCGCGTCGAAATAAACCACTTCGCGGTCGGGGTAGATTTTGGTCACCTTGCAGTATGAAAGCTCTTTGAACTCATTGCCGCTGTGGAAGTTACCGCCTTCGCAACGCCAGCCGATATATCTGATTGTGCCGTCTTCGAGTTCTTCGGTCTGCCGCTGCGAACTCTCGTATTTCAGTACGCCGTTCTCTTTGTCGAAGAAGAAAGAGCCCTCGCCCGAAACGCCGTTGAAGGTGATTGTGGCGCGGCAACGGGTGCTGTCAATGTCTTCATATTCAATAAAATCGGAAAACAGAAACGACGGGTTGAGCATTGCGTTTTCGGCCAAAAGGGTGATGTACATTGTGCGTTCCATTTCGGGCGCTTTTTGGTCGAAAAGTTGGAACACTTTCGCAATGTAGCCCTTCATTCCGCCGCTTCGGGTTGTGGTGTCGAAATAATCGATGCCCTCGAACGGAATACCCATAACGGCTGATTTACAGAACGCTTCGCGGTGCGGACGGTCGGCGAAAATCCACAGGTCGTAGTCCATTCGAATGCTCACGCCCTTCTTCTCGTTGAACACGAAATCGGCTTGTCGGAAAAGGCAGTGCGTAATGTTGTGCTTTGGGGTGCCCGCAAGGCCGATAAATTCGCAGAAATCCTTCAGGCAGACGGGCAGTCGGTTTATCTCATCGGCCGTGCAAAGTCCCGCCGCTTGGGCAGTCCTGCCTTCACGTTCTTGCATTTCGGCTTTAAAATTCCGATAAATGTCTGATTCGCCGCAATTTAAAAATACGACAGCGCCGCCAATGGCGACCAGAATGATTGTGATTATGAGCATAAAACGTTTCATTATTCGTAATCGTAGAGCGATATATGCAGGATTTTCCACTCGCCGCAGGATATTCGCGCGTGTCGGCCTTGGTGGTC
>JAGCFC010000045.1 GCA_017650325.1 Salinivirgaceae bacterium
TAACGCGCAGAGAATCACCGCTCCACGATGGTTGAAAGCACGTTCGAGCAATCGGTCGTAAACGCTCTGCATAACGTCGAGGAACGAGCGGCGTTTCTTCTTTTCGCCCTCCGCGCTGCGGTTTTTCAGTCCTTTCTTGATGAAAACAAAATCGAGATAAGGCACTAACATTAAGGCAATTATCACCGAAATGATAAGCGCGATGGCAACCACGGGCGGGAAAATCTCCAAAAATTCGCCCGCCGAGCCAGGAACCATAAACGCCAGCGGCGCATAAACGCAGATGATGGCAATGGTGGCCACAATCACCGAGCCGCTCAACTCCTTGGCGCTCTTGATGGCCGAGTGCCACGGCGATAAACCGTGGTCAATCATTTCTACGTGGTTGTCAATCACCACAATAGAGTTATCGACAATCATTCCCAGAACCAGAATCAGCGACGCCAGCGACACCATTTCGAGTTCGATGCCGAAGAAGTAGAGCACCGCCAGCGTTATCAGCACCGATATTGGCACCGTGATGCCCGCCACCGAGGCCACTCGCAGCGGCAGAAGCAGCATTGTCACGCAGATGACGGCGATGATGGCAATCAGGAACTCGCGCATAAAGTCGTTCACCGACTCCTTCACGTATTTCGGCAACTCCGAAATCTTCTCAACGTCAATTCCGTCAGGCAGTTGCGCCTTGAACGTCTCAATGGCCTTGTCCACCGCCTCGCCGTACTCCACAATGTTGTTGCCGTTCTGCATTTCGAGCGACAGCAGAATGGTCTTGCGGCCGTCCTGCTTGATGTAACTGTCGGGGTCGTCGTAGCGGCGCTCAATGGTGGCTATATCCTTGAGTCTGACCACGTTGCCGTCGGGGTCCGAATAGACAATCTGCTCGGCAAGGTCTTTTTCCGACTCGTAATTCTCGCCAAAATGAAGGTTTAGCAGCGTCTCGCCGTCGTCAATGTCGCCCGCGTAGCCCACAAGCCCGTTCGACTGGAACGCGCCAAGCAGCGATAAAGCCTTGATATTGTACTCGTTAAGTTTGTCGGGGTCCACATTAACAAAAATCTTCTCTTTCTGCAGTCCCACGTTTTTCACCTTCGATGTGGCGGGAATCTTGCGCACCTCGGCCTCCAGTTTTTTCAGCCACAGTTCAAGGTCTTTGTAGGTGTGGTTATCGCTTGAAAGCGAGATTAATAGCGCCGATGTGTCGCCAAAATCGGAGTTGGCTACAAGCGCCAGCACGCCCGATGGCAGCGACGATTTCAGCAGTTCCAATCCGTGCTTGTAGGTTGACCAGAATTTTTCGGCGTCTTTGCAGTCGGCCGTCAGTTCCACAAACATATACATTATGCCCTCGCGCGAATAGGAGTAGGTTCCGCTCTTCTTAACTTCCTTAAAACCAAAGGTATAGTTCTCAACAGCGGTGGTCAGTTGCTCGGCCACCTGCTCCGACGATGCGCCAGGATAAACGCCCACCACAAGTCCCTGTCGCACTGTGAATACGGGAAATTCGTTGCGCGGCATTTTCTTCAACGCCACAATGCCAACAACCATCAGCGAAAGCACAATGGTTATGACAATCTTGTTGTTGCGTATTGCGTGTTCTATGAATGTTGTTTTCATAATCAGAAGGAAATTAAGCAGTTATTGGTCAGTTTGTCCTTGCCGTTCTTCACCACAAGGTCGCCCTCGTTCAGCCCCGACAGAATTTCGAGATTCTTGTCGTAGAAACGGCCCGTTGTAACCACTTTTTTCACGGCTCTTTTTGCCGATTTGTCAATCAGATAGACATATTGCTGATTCTCGTTGTCCTTCGACACGCAGGTGTAGGGCAGAAGCAGGCGTGCGGTGTTGTCGGGCAGGTCGATACGGACATCGCAGACCATACCTGGCTTGAGTTCGCCGCTGCGATTATCAACTTGAATTTTAGCCTCATAGGTGCGCGACAGGCGGTCGGCCACGGGGCTAATGGTTGTAACTTTTCCGTCGAACTCCTTGCCATTGAGAGCGCCCACCGTGAAGGTTGCCAGAGTTCCTTTTTTCAGTTTGCCAATCTCCTTTTCGGGAATCGAAATCTTAATGTTAACTGTCTTTAAATCAACAATCTCGATAGGTGCGCCAGTCAGTGACAGAGCCGACATTCCAGGCTCCACGTTGCGTGTGCCCACAATGCCGCTCACGGGCGATTTCAACTCGCATTTTTTCAGGTTGTTTTCGGCGATTTTGAGAGACGAGTTTGCCTGCTCCAGATTGGTCTGCATCTCAATCCATTTCACCTCTGGCAGACTGCCCTTCTCGTAAACCGATTTCAAGCGGTCGTAGGCGTCCTGCGCCTGTTTCTGTTTGGCCAGCGTCATCTCGTACATATTGCGAGCGTCGGTTTTATCGATTGTGGCAAGCAGTTGGCCTTTGCTCACTGCGTCGCCAGCCTCCACAAGCACGCTCTGCACGGTGCCAGTCATCTCAAACGAGAGAGGAATGGTTTGTCCAGCCTCAACTGTTCCGCTGAAATTCAAACGCTCCACAACCGACTGATTTACAACCGTTGCTGTTGTTACTCCGATAGGCGATCCCACCTTTGCGTTTTCATCTTTTCTGGCGCAGCCAGCAATCATCACTGCTGCCACCGTTGCTGTAAAAATTGTTTTGTAGTTCATATTATTTTGATTTATTGATAATTATCCTTTTTTGTTGGTTGAATGTTTAACGGGTTATAATGTTTCGCTTTTTAAAAGGTTGAAAGTTAAATTACTAATGCCTAGTGCCCATTGCCTAATACCTAAATTGATTGAACGTTCGGTATATTTTTCTGTATAAAAAACGCCTTAAACCTTAAGCAAGGCGTACAGTTGCTGCAGTTCGGCGCGCATAGTGTTCACCGTCTCCTCAATGCTGTAGTTGTGCAGCATTTCCACAGCCACAGCAATGCCTGCCGATACTATCTGTTTGGAAATCACCATTGTATCAATGTCACCGCGAATCTCGCCACTCTTAATGGCATTCACCACCACACCTTTAATAATGTTAATGCTTTTGTCAATCTCATCAATTTTCCATTTGTCGAATTCGGGGTAGTGGCGGAAAGCATCGCTCATCAACCCGATAAAACTAACAGGGTTGAACTTCATTCCTTGCGGATTCAGACACCGAATGACTTTTTCGGCATACTGAACACACATTTCAATTTGCTCTTTCAGCGTTTGGGCCACTTGCATCGACTCATCAACAAAGTGCGGAAAGTGCTTGTCAATCACCGCTTTGAACAAATCTTCCTTGTTTGTGAAATGGTGATAGAGCGCACCTTTTGTCAGTCCGATTGCCTCGCTAATGGTGCTAATCGACACGGCCTCATAACTCTGTGTCAAGAACAATTTGTACGCCTCGTCGATAATAAAATCTCGTGTATCGTTCATAATCAAACATTTAAATTGGGCCGCAAATACTGAACGGTCGGTATGCAAATGTAAGGAGGATTTGGAATGGTGCAAGAGAAAAATGTAGAAAAAACAATTTGCAATAATTAGTTGTTAATTAAAAGTTTGTTGTCTTTAGAATTTTGAGGCTGAATGCCACAAATTTGCATTTGGGAGCCCAACATTACGTGTTATGCGCATACCCGTAAAAAGGCTGTTTTGTGCTTATGTTGCAGTTTTTCAACTATTGATTATCAGTTTTTAAAAAATGAAATTCTGTAACCGCTTTAGCAAATAAATGCGTAACTTTGCGGAACTTTTTAGGAAAAAGTGTATACTTTTAAGTGTTAGAAACGAGATTCAACGAAATAATTGTAATTCTATAAAAAATAAAACGATGGGATATTTAGAGTTTGACAAAACAGAACTTGTAAATCTTGAGAATTCCTTGACCAAAGAAGTGTTGCGGACCAACCGCGCTGGAGCGTACTCGCTTACAACCCTGATTGGCTGCAACAACCGTAAGTATCACGGAATGCTGGTGTGCCCGCTGCCGCAGGTCGATGGTGGCCGCCACGTGTTGCTTTCTTCGCTCGACGAGACTATCATTCAGCACGAACGCGAGTTCAATCTGGCTTTGCATAAATATGAGGGTGACAACTATGAGCCGAAAGGTCACAAGTATGTTACCGAATTCTATACCAACCCGATACCGACACTTATTTATGGTGTTGGCGGCGTTGTTCTGAAAAAAGAGAAAATCCTTGTCAAGAGTGAGCCGCGAATCCTTGTCCGCTACACTCTGCTCGACGCTCACAGCGAGACCAAAATCCGCTTCAAACCGTTCCTTGCTTTCCGCAACATTCACGCTTTGAGCAAGGCCAATCTTGACGCCAACACAAAGGTGAAGATGGTTGACAACGGCATTTCGTCGTGTATGTATCAGGGCTATCCCGACCTTTATATCCAAACTTCGAAGAAGTGCGAGTTTGTTTCGGCACCCGACTGGTACTACAACATTGAGTACATTCTGGAGCAGAAGCGCGGCTACGATTTCAAAGAGGATTTGTTCGTGCCCGGATATTTCGAGGCGCCAATCAAGAAGGGCGAGAGCATTATTGTTTCGGCCGGCTTGAGCGAGATTAAGCCTAACACATTGAAGAAGAAGTTCGACGACGAGGTTAGCGACCGCACACCGCGTAACAGTTTCGAGAACTGCCTGATAAACGGTGCGGCGCAGTTGTTCCTGAACGAGGGCAAGGAAACCCGCATTCTGGCTGGTTTCCCGTGGTATCCTGCTCGCACCCGCGACGCGCTTATCGCCCTGCCGAACCTGCTCTACAAGAACGAGACCCCGATGATTTACAAGAGCGTTCTCTCAACGCTCATTAGTCAGATAATCAATACCTTGACAAGCGGAAGCACCAATCTTGACGATTATGCCGACTGCCGTTCCGACGTTCCGATGTGGCTCGTTTGGTGCATTCAGCAAATCGACAAGCAATATCCGCAATACGACGTCTGGAAGGAATATGGAAAGGACGTTAAAAAGGTGATGAACAGTTATTTGGAGCACAAAATCAGTTTCCGTATCGATGAGAACGGAATGGTTTACAACACTTCGGATGCTGTGGCCAACACCTGGATGAACTCAACCATTTACGGTCGTCCGGTTCTGCCGCGCAACGGCTATGCTGTTGAGACCAACGCATTGTGGTACAACGCAATAATGTACGTTCTCGAGAAGAGCAAAGGCGACAAGACCTTCGGTAAGAAATGGGTTGAGCTGGCCGAAAAACTGAAAAACAGTTTCGTTGCCACATTCTGGAACGATGAGCGTGGCTATCTGGCTGACTATGTTACTTATGACTATGCAAACACGCAAGTTCGTCCGAACCAATTGCTGGCTTGCGCAGTTGACTATACAATGCTCGACAAGCACCAAATAAAGGCTGTGCTGCGAGTGGTTGAGGAGCAACTGATGACCGCTTACGGTATCCGTTCGCTTTCACCCGACGATCCGCGCTACGTGTCGCACTATCGTGGCACCGAAGAGCAGCGTGAGAACGCAGCCTTCAACGGCTCGGTTTGGCCGTGGCTTTACGCTGCATATATCGACGCTTTGGCGAAAATCCAACCGCGTATGGTTGAATCGTCGGTCAACAAGTTCCTTGAGACCTTCGAGCCTGAAATGAGAACTGCCGGTATCAGCTGCCTGTCGGAGATGTACCACGGCGACCCACCGTATCACGGAAAGGGTGCCATTTCGTTCGCTTTGAGTTTTGCAGCATTGCTTTATATGACTAGACTGTCGAAATCTTTCGCAGGCGAGACTGAAGTTGAGGCCAAAGCCGTGAAGAAATCGGCGAAAGCCACCGCAAAAGCCGACAAGAAAGAGCCGAAAAAGGCAGAAGCAAAGAAGGCCGCTGCAAAGAAGGAAGTGAAGAAAGCAGAACCGAAGAAGGCTACTGCAACGAAAGAAGTGAAGAAGGCTGAACCGAAAAAGGCTGCTGCAAAGAAGGAAGTGAAGAAAGCGGAGCCGAAAAAGGCGGCACCAAAAGCAGCGGCAAAGAAACCGGCCAAAGCGGCAACGAAAAAGAAATAAAGAACAATAAAAATAACTGATAATGAAAGTCTTAATGTTTGGGTGGGAGTTCCCGCCGCACATATCCGGAGGTTTGGGCACCGCTTGCTACGGCCTGACTAAAGGAATGTCGAAGATTGAGGACCTTGAGGTAACTTTCGTTGTGCCAAAGGCTTACGGCGATGAGGATCAAGAGGCTATCAAACTTGTGGGTGCCGGAAACATACCATTGCGATTCACAAAATCGGAGAGTTTCTCGGGTCAAATCAAGAATCTTCAGTACATTGAGGTAGGTTCGAATCTGGTTCCGTACTCAACGCCCGAAGAGTTCTACTCGCTGAAGAACGACCGTCGGTACAGTGGCAAGCACATTGTTGAAGTGGGAGAGTCGGGCTGTATTCCGTTCACCGGAAAATACGGCGACAATCTGTTCACCGAAATCTACTATTACAGCCTGATTGCGGAGCAGATTGCCACAATGTACGATTTCGACATTATCCACGCTCACGACTGGCTGGCTTATCCGGCAGGAATGGCGGCCAAACGCGTATCGGGCAAACCGCTTGTTGTGCACGTTCACGCCACCGATTTCGACCGTAGTGGCGGCAGCGTGAATCCGGCAGTCTACAATATCGAAAAGGCCGGTCTCGACGCAGCCGACAAGGCAATCACCGTGAGCAACCTGACCCGCGATATCGTTATCAACAAATATGGTCAGTCGCCCGACAAGGTTGAGACCGTTTACAACGCCGTTGAGCCTAATCTGAAGGCAGTCGACCGTCAGAAGAAGGGTTTCGACGAGAAGGTTGTGACGTTCCTTGGCCGTATCACAATGCAGAAGGGTCCTGAATTCTTTATTGAGGCCGCCTACAAGGTTCTCAAGAAGATGGACAATGTGCGCTTTGTGATGGCCGGCAGCGGCGATATGATGAACAAGATGATTGAACGTGCTGCAAGTCTGGGAATTATGGACAAGTTCCACTTCACCGGCTTCCTTCGCGGCGACGCTGTGTTCCGTATGTTCAACTACAGCGACGTTTACATTATGCCTTCAGTGTCAGAGCCTTTCGGTATCTCGCCGCTTGAGGCTATGCAATCGGGCGTGCCTGTAATCATTTCGAAGCAGTCGGGTGTGAGCGAGATTCTGAAACACGCCATCAAGATTGACTTCTGGGACATCGACAAAATGGCAAACGCAATTTACGCGCTGCTCAACTATCCGTCGCTTGCGAAAACAATCGGCGAAAACGGCTTGAAAGAGGCCAACAGCCTGCGCTGGGAGGAATCGGCAAAGCACGTTTACAATATCTATAAATCAGTATTAAATAAGTAACCTTATAAAATTTGGAACTATGAAGCATTTATGTCTTTATTTTCAGGTTCATCAACCATTCCGCTTCCGCAAATACTCGTTCTTCGATATCGGCAGCGACCATTATTACTATGACGACTATCTTAATGAGTCGATTCTGCAAAAGGTGGCACGCAACTGCTATCTGCCAACTAACGAATTGCTGCTCAAACTGATAGAGAAGCACGGACGCAACTTTAAGGTTACTTTCTCAATCACAGGCATCGCACTCGACCAATTTGAGTTGTATGCACCGGAGGTGATTGAGAGTTTCCAACGCCTGGCTAAAACCGGTCAGGTTGAGTTCCTTGCCGAAACTTACTCGCACTCGCTGGCTTCGCAGGCCAACCTTGACGTTATGAAGAAGCAGGTTAAGGAGCACTCGGCAAAGATTGAGAAACTGTTCGGTCAGAAGCCGAAAGTGTTCCGCAACACAGAGTTGATTTACTCTGACGAGGTTGGTGCAGCCGTTTACAAAATGGGTTACAAGGGAATGCTCACAGAGGGAGCAAAACATATCTTGGGCTGGAAATCGCCTAACTTCTTGTATTACAACGCAAAAGAGCCGCAGTTGAAGTTGCTGCTTCGCAACTATACGTTGAGCGACGACATCTCGTTCCGCTTCTGCGCAAAGCATTGGACTGCTGACTCTTATGCTGCAAAACTGAACGAAATTCCTGACAAGGAGGAAGTTGTGAATCTGTTTATGGATTACGAGACGTTTGGCGAGCATCAGGAGAAGGAGACAGGCATCTTCCAATTCCTTGAGCATCTGCCTGACGCAATTTTGAATCAGACCGATTTCCGCTTTGCAACACCGTCGTCGATAATCAAGAACGTGCAGCCGGTGGCCGCCATCAACGTTCCTTACCCGATTTCGTGGGCCGACGAGGAGCGCGACATCACAGCCTGGCTGGGTAACAATATGCAGAACGAGGCGTTCAGTAAACTCTACGCCCTGACCGACAAGATTGCGCTGGTAAAAGACCCGCAGGTTCTTCAGGACTGGGAGTATCTGCAGACGAGCGACCATTTCTACTATATGTCGACAAAATGGTTCAGCGACGGCGAGGTTCACGCATATTTCAACCCTTACAAGACACCGTATGACGCGTTCATCAACTATATGAACGTGCTGACTGACTTTACGTTGCGTGTGAACAAGGCTCTGCCTGACTCTGAAATCAGAACCTGCCGCGACGTTGAGAAACTGCAGGATATGGTGATTGAGCAGAAGGCTGAAATCAAGAAACTTAA
>JAGCFC010000046.1 GCA_017650325.1 Salinivirgaceae bacterium
AACCACTACAAACGTTTGGCGCAAGGCGAGACAAAGGACGAGGTCGAGATTGAGAAATCAAACATCATTTTGGTAGGCGAAACCGGAACGGGCAAGACTCTGTTGGCCCGCACCATTGCCAAAATGCTGAATGTTCCGTTTACCATTGTCGATGCCACGGTGCTGACCGAAGCAGGCTACGTGGGTGAGGATATCGAGAGCATTCTGACTCGTCTGCTGCAGGCTGCCGACTACGATGTGAAAGCGGCTGAACGCGGAATTGTTTTCATTGATGAGATTGACAAGATTGCCCGAAAGGGCGACAACCCGTCGATAACACGCGACGTGAGCGGCGAGGGTGTTCAACAAGGTCTGCTGAAACTGCTCGAGGGTTCGATTGTGAACGTTCCGCCACAGGGCGGCCGCAAGCACCCCGACCAGAAAATGATTCCGGTCGACACAAAGAACATTCTGTTCATCTGCGGTGGCGCGTTCGACGGCATCGACCGCAAGATTGCACAACGTCTTAACACACAAGTTGTTGGTTATGGCAACAGCGCCCGTACAGCCCAACTCGACCGCAAGAATATGCTGCAGTATGTTGCGCCGCAGGATTTGAAGGCCTTTGGTCTGATTCCGGAAATAATCGGCCGTCTGCCGGTTCTTACGCATCTTAACCCGTTGGACCGCACCGCTTTACGCAATATCCTGACCGAACCGAAAAACGCCATTGTCAAGCAGTATATCAAGTTGTTTGAGATTGACGGCATCAAACTATCGTTTACCGAAGAAACATTTGAATACATTGTGGATAAGGCAGTTGAGTTCAAACTTGGCGCCCGCGGACTGCGTTCAATCTGCGAGATAATTATGAACGACGCAATGTTTGAGATGCCGTCGGAAAATGTGAAGGAATTTGCCGTCACACTCGATTACGCAAAATCGAAACTCGACAAAGCCAACCTGCATAAACTGCAACTGCAATAGTTATGCCTTCTGACGGTTACAGGGAACAAGGTCTTCGCAGCCAGTTGGTTGCCGAATTGGCAAAAAAAGGCATAACCGACCAAAACGTGCTTGCCGCCATTGGCAAGGTGCCGCGCCATTTCTTTATGGACAGCGCTTTCATCGATTTCGCTTACGCCGACAAAGCCTTTCCCATCGGTGCCGGACAGACTATCAGCCAGCCATTTACGGTGGCTTTCCAAACCCAATTGCTTGCATTGAAAAAGGGCGACAAAGTGCTTGAGATTGGCACTGGGTCGGGCTATCAGACAGCGGTGTTGCTTGAGATGGGGGCGAAGGTGTATACCATTGAGCGTCAGCGTGAACTGTACCAGAAAGTTCAGCAGATGCTGCCGCCGATGGGCTACCATCCGCAGTTTTTTTACGGCGACGGCTATCTTGGCAAACCCACCTACGGACCTTTCGACCACATCATTGTGACTGCCGGTGCGCCATCGATTCCCGAAAAGTTGCTACTTCAACTCAAGATTGGCGGCTCAATGGTGGTGCCTGTCGGCGAAGTTCACCAGCGGATGTTCCGCATTGTACGCACTAGCGAGAGCGACTTCACCAAAGAAGATTTCGGCGATTTTATGTTTGTGCCGATGTTGGAAGGGGTGGCGAAGGCTTAAAGTTGTAAGTTTTAAGTTCTCGAAGTTTTAAGGTTTAAGGTTAAATGTTTGATTGGCAATGTTATTGTTGATACGCACCAATACCCAATACCTAACACCAACACCCTTATTTAACCTTTCCTCGGTTATCGATTTTCGTTTTTACCAGTTTGTCGTCCTTATAGGTGGCCTCAAAAACCACTTCGCCTTTCATTGTCAGCACTTTATATGTGCCGTTGCGCAAGCCGTTTTTATAATTGACCTCGGTGTTCATCGGACCTTCGTCGAACCAGGTCAGCCATTGACCGTCTTCGCGGCCCTTTTTGTATTGCTCTTGGCGCAGTTGCTTGCCGTACTCGTTGTAATACTTCCACACACCGTCTTTGATGCCATTGGCGTACGTGCCTTCGTATTCCTTTGAGCCGTTTACACGGAACGACTGATATGCGCCGTTGTAAACGCCGTTCGAGTAGTTCTCAACAAGCCGCAGTTGCCCGCCTTCGTACCAGTAGGTGGCCGAGCCGTGCTTGATATTCTGCCGATAGTTCACCACATATTGTTTGTCACCGTTGGTGTAGTAACCGTTCCAGACGCTGTCCATCATGCCGTTTTTGAAATAACCCGTTTGCTCTGTCTGACCGTCCTCGTACCATTGAATCCAGTAGCCTGTTTCACGGCCGCTGTCGAAGTCGCCCTCGTGGAATTTCTTGCCGTCCTCGTAATAGACAATCCAATGGCCGTGCTTCTTGCCGCGTTTGAAATCTCCGTCTTTCCACACTTGGCCGTTGGCGTACCAGTAGGTCCAGTGCCCGTCCATTTCGCCATCAACATAGTGGCCCTCGTTGCCTTTCTGCCCGTCGGTGCGCCAATATGTCCACAGGCCGTCTTGAACATCGTTTTTGAAGTTACCCTCGATGTCGAGTTTGCCGTCCTCGCGCCACCAGGTGGCCTTGCCGTCTTTCTTGTCATCGGTAAAGTTTATCTCGTCCGATTTTCCGCCCGACACAAACCAGTCGGTCTGCAAGCCGTTCTTTTTGCCGTTCTTGTAGTTCACGCGCATCTTCTGCTTGCCATCGAAATACCAGAAATTCCATTCGCCATCTTTCTGATTATCTTTCAGATGACCTTCCATTTCCTTCTGACCGTTGGCATAGTAGCGTATGTTGACGCCATTCTCATAGTTCATCTCGCTTTTCAGATTGCCTTCGCGATAGTAGGTCAGCCATTTACCAACCTCGATTCCGGCTTTGTAGTGGCCGCTGCTCATCATTTTTCCGTTCGGGAAATAGCGTTTCCACAGGCTGTCCTCGCGACCGTTCAAGTAGTAGCCAGTCTCTTTTACCTGCCCTGATTGATAATAAGTTGTGAATATGCCTTTGCCATCTTTCACGGTCTGCTTCTTGCCGTCTTCCCAATAGTTCATCAGTAACATGGAGTCGCGGAAGTGGCGTTCCTCGCGGTATTTCAGCCCCGAACCGTTATAGTAGGTCCATGTGCTATCCTTGTATCCCGCCTTGTAGTAGCCTTCCAACTTCGGTTCACCATTGAGATAGTTCTCAACGTAATGGCCGTTCATTATTCCGTTGCGGAACTCGCCTTGATTTTGGATTTTGCCATTGCTGTAGAAATAGGTGAGCCGTCCATGCACCGCGCCGTTTCGGAACTCGATTTCCTCCGTTTTCACGCCAGTGCTGTCGTAATAAGTCCAGAGTCCGTCTTCCTTGCCCAGCAACAACACTCCTGTGCTGGCTATTTGTCCGTTTTTGTATTTATTCTCGATTTTCTCTTGCGCAAAGCTTGTCGCTGATAGCGCAATTAGCAGTATGACAGCAATTTGTTTCATCTGATACATTTTTTCAGTATTGGGCAAAGCTAATAAATAAAGGTTGAAATCGGAAGCGATGTGTTTCGCTTGACACAATAGAAAATAAAAAAAGCCGGTTCAAACGAATCGGCTTTTTGTTGGGGTGCGGGGTGGGGCTCGAACCCACGACATTCAGAACCACAATCTGACGCTCTAACCAACTGAACTACGCGCACCATTTTGGTGCGGCAAAAGTAGTATAAAATTTAATTTGCCTACCCTTTTTTGCGTTTTTTTCATTATTGAGTCACAAAAAACATTTTTACAGTTTCGAATCAGCTAATAATCAGAGCAATATCTCAATAAGTGTTAATCAGCCTACACGATTATTGAATCACAAAAAACGTTTCACCATCACCATAAAAATAAAAGCAGGCGGATCTTCAACATCCACCTGCCCTATTGTTTCTCTATTGTCCAACTAATTATGAAACAAGAAATGTCGTTTCAAAACTATTTATTTGTTCCATTAACAATATCCTTCAGCGCTGAACCGAAAATGATATACTGGGTATTTCCTGCGATAGTGCCTTCATTCTGTCCCCAAAGGAATGGCCAATCGTCGAAGTTTTCAAAATGATCGGGACGACGGAAGAGCAGACCTGGAGCCACATTACCAGGAATAGCGGAGAAGTCTGCTCGGTTGTTGCCATAGAATACAGCTTTAGGCCGAGTGGCACCAACAACTGCCACAAACGAGTAGTTGTGGTACGGGTGGCAGCCATAGAGCCAGTCGGCTGTACGGAACACGACATCGCGCTTAATAATGTCGGGGAAGTAACGATGAGCAAAGCAAACCGTAGTACCGAAATTGAGTACGGCATTTCCTCCGGCCCAGTTACCCAACCCGATTGGCACTCCGTATGGATTATCCTTGGCAAGGGTGTCGATATAAGCGGCGTACTTCTCAACGTATGGACGCAATTTATTTTTGTATGCCTCATCCATATATGGCACTGCATCAAGAGCTGTTTGCATTGTGTACGTTACTCCAAAGTCAAGAGCGGTCCAGATCTGCTGCTCAAAATTGTCGCGATACTGCTGTTCATTGGTTGCGGCGTAGAGTTGCAGATTGGTAGCCAAGTCGTTCCGACTGTTGCGTGCGTTGGCCTGACGGCGACGATTGTTATTTTGGTTGGTGTTGCCATCACCTGCACCTGTCAGCCAGTCGGCATCGGCCTGTGCCTGAGCATCGGCACGCGGGCCACGGCGCTGGTTCATCAGTTCTGTGGCTTCCTGCATCAGTCGTTTAGACTGTGTTAGAGCTCGTTGTGCAAGATCGTCGTTGTAACCCTTCAATGCTCGACTGGCAGCAGCGAACATGGTTGCAGCCTGGAAATCGAGTTGCGGGTTACGGGTTGTAAACGCCCACATATCATCAGGAGTACCGCTGCTCTTGCCATCGGCCGACACCTCGTAAGGCTTCAACGACGGGTCATAGTGCAAACCATCGGTAATGCTGGCCGCATCGCCCAAATGATGATAGTTGTCGAGAACAGAGTTTGACAGAGTTGAGGCCATGTGACCAATTTGCTCAGCCTGCGCCACAAGGTTCAGCACGCCGTGCTCAATAAACTGCAGAACATCAGGGGTGCCATCGGGACGGTGAAGATCAACGTAACGCTGCTCCTGACTAACAAAAGTTTCGTCGCGTTGCGGATGGAACAGTTCCCAAGTACGGATGAAGTTCTGCACAACGTTGATATTGGAGCCAGTCTCGATATCGAAATCACCTGCGTCGAAGAAACCACCAACGTTAAGCCCCGGAATCAGTTCAAGCGGCTTGTATTTGGTATCGGTTGTGGAGCCTTGACGGTGAAGATCAAAGTGATCGCTGGTGGGAGCCTGCAAATAGCCTTCGCGGAACGGCTCACCATGCCATGTGCGATAGCCTTCGGTCACATACATGTGGTTCATATGGATTGGCACCCACACATCGGTTGTGGCATCGGTAATACGGTCATAAATGTGGCTGTCGATAAGGAAATCGTTGGTACGAACATCGCCATACTTAATATAGTAAACGCCAGGCTCAGTAACTTTCGAAAAATCGAATTTGACATAATTGTACTTGAAAAAGTCGCCCCATGGCTTGATGTCGCCACGGAAAGCCTCAACGGTTGTACCATCGATATTGATGCGCATAAGCGAAGCCGATGCCAATGGTTTGTCTGCCTTATCAAGTTCGATGACAGCCACTTTCGGTTGATCGGGTATGTAACCCACCTGCGAGAAACCAATGTTTGGCTGACGAATCCAACCTGCAATTGCATTCGGCTCCACAGTCCATGTCACCACCTTGCCTGTTTTGTTTTTCGGCAGTGCGCTGTGCAGCACAAACCAACCATTCTGCGCGATCATACGACCATCGTAGAGTTCCAGTTCTGCATCATCACTGCTCACGGTTATCATTCGCTCCGGATCGTCGGTGGCCATAACTATTTTGTGCCCGGCCTCAAGTGGTTTCGGGTCAACAAAACGATCGGTGCCTCGGTCATCATAAGTTTTAAAACCCTTGAACTGGCGGGGTTTCTCGCTGTTGGGACGCGTTACAGTCTGGCTGGTGGCATAGCGCGGGAAACGGTTGAGCCGTCCGTCCATGACAAATGTTTTCAACCAGTACTGCGACGGCAGAAACTCAAGATTGAAACCTGCGTCGGTAAGAGACTCAGGGACGGGTTTGTCGAGCCAGACGGCTATCTCAACGGCCTTGCCTTTGGCAGTCACTACCACGCGGCTGTCAAAATCGTAATCGTCGTAGCGCATTGCCACCTCAATGGTGCCCTTGGCTGGATCAACCTTGCGGCTAGTCATTTTCGGCACCAAATCCCACTGCTCCGGGGTTTTGTTCAATCGAACCGCCCCCCCCTGAATTGTCCGTACACCGTGATGGATAATCTCAATGCCAGAGTTCTTCTCATCGTTGAATCCGCCATTAAAACTATTGCTGAAAACCAGCACGTTGACACCTTGCCGCTCAAAATACTCGCGGTCGTTCAGTTGCAAATTCTGGGCATACCCTGCCGTGGCGGCCATCAGAATCGCAATTGCAATCATCCTCTTCATAAATCGGTAATTGTTATTTGTTAAAAAATCGCATGTCCTCTCAAATATCCTTCGGAATTCAGGTACTACTGAAATTTTGTCCTCCTCCCCCCAAAAAAAGACAATCTGAAACAGAACACCGCATTGATAATCACGGCAAACAAGGTAGATCGTTTTTTTTGATATAAACCGCAAGGAAAATGGCAAAATCGACAACATGTTCATTTTATCGGACCAAAATGGTTATCAATCGGACAATCCGTCCAAACACCCTACAATGATTTTGCTTTTAGTGGCCAATAATTATCTCTGTTTATCCAAAAATACCGTCAATTCATCACTATTTATCTATAAATATTTAACTTATAAATACATTTATCGCAAAAATGGTTTGGTATAATTAAAAAAATGAACCAACACGCGACTATTTGGGGGATAATTAGAAACTCATAAAAACTATAGGATATGAAAACTTTGATTAGACTGACAGCTGCAATTGCGATGATGTTCGCAATCAACAATTCGGCCTTTGCCGTTCTGTACGAAGGCGTTGCCGGACCAACCGCTCATTTCGAATTTGAAAGCGAGACAGGACATCTTCGCATTTTCGGAACAGGCGAAACGGAGAACCATCACGGCAGCTGGACATACTATGGCGCTTATACTGCATACGACAGCACAGGCAATGGCATTGACAGTAAATACGTTTCAGGCACACAATACACCGGCAGTTCGCCTATCGCCGCCTATAAAGACAAAATAGTGTCCGTAGATATTGAAGAAGGCATCACATCGATTGGCGCGGCGTTCTTCTACCAGTGTACGAAACTGACATCGGTATCGATGCCATCGACTTTGAAACTTATTAATTATGAGGCGTTCCGCGGATGTACAAGTTTGGAAACAATAACTATCGGCCCGAATGTTGAAAAGATAATGGGACGTTGGGCTACTGTCTGCGAAAAATTCAGATATATAAATGTTGACCCTGCCAACACCCATTTTGTGAGCGTGGGCGGTGTGCTGTACACAAGCGACCTAAAAGTATTGGTATGCTTCCCCGAAGCGCTGAACACCATTGAATATGTGATTCCTGAAGGCACCGTTTTTGCCGCCACCGACGCACTCTACCACCTGCGTCTGGTGCAGTCGATAACCATTCCGACAACAATGAAGGATATTGAGTACGGCTCGTTCGACAACTGTCCGAACCTTAAAACTCTGGTACTGAAATCATCAACGCCCCCTACTCTGCACAAAAGCATGGTTGGCACCCAACTTACAGGTATTTTTGTGCCATGCGGCGAAGCTGCCACTTATTCAAACAACGGAAACTGGAACTCGTACGGCGGCGGACATATTCAAAATGCGGTGGTTGTTGAGTTCTACGTCGAAACAAGCAACATTGAGTTGGGCGATGTGGAAATCACATCGCGAGCCGACTGTGATGGTTACCAAATGACCATAATGGCCCAACCGACACAATTCGGCACATTCGCCCACTGGGACGACGGCAACAACGAAAACCCGCGCACAATAGATATTAACAAAGAAAATCTGGCAATAATCTACCGTTACAAAGCCATCTTCGACCCGAAGCCATATACAGTTACATTGAAGAAACTGACTACAGGCAATATAAACGGGTCATCGGTGAATGATAAATATCAAGTGTCGGCCACAAAAGGCTCCGACGTTACAACAACCACAGGCTCGAACCTTTCAACCTCAGCCACATACCACTATGGTGACACTCTAAACATTTTCTGCAATTTCTCGACAACAGGTCTGAAATTCTCGAAATGGAAAGACGGCAACGTTGACAACCCGCGAAAGGTGATTATCAAAGGCGATATAGTTAACGGCGTCAACACTTATACCGGCGTCAAGGAATATGGTGCCGAGATAGTTGGCGGAAATGTTACTATCACAACCAGACCAAATGACGCGAATTTCGGCTCAACAACACCTGCTGAGACGAATGTGGCTTTTGGCACAACTGTCACAATAACAGCCTCTCCCGCCGACAAATATCAGTTAGGGTATTGGAACGACGACCGAAACAACAAAGACCTCTCGCGCAACATTATTGCGACTGCCGACAAAGAATACGTCGCTATATTCGAGAAACTGAAATACGAGATTACCGCCACTGTCAACAACGAGATAATGGGGTCATGCTCGGGCACCGGCATATTCTATGTCGATGAGACTACAACACTTGTGGCAACACCGAAAACCGGCTACAAATTTGTGGAATGGGAAGACAACCATTCAGACAATCCGGAACGCACCGTAACCGTAACCAGGAACGCCAACTATTCGGCAATTTTCGCACCGATTGAGTATCCAATCAGTTTCTACAACGAAGACGGTTCTTTCATTAAAACCATAATGACGCCTTATAATACCATGGCTGCCTATTCGGGCGACCTACCCACAAAAACTTCAACCGTCCAATGGAATTATACTTTCGCCAATTGGACTCCAGCACTGACAACCGTCACCGGCCCCGCCGACTACACTGCGACATACACACAATCGCTGCATCCATACCCAATAACATTCAAAAACGATGACGGAACTACTTTGGCAACGACAATGGTCAACTATGGCATTGTACCAACTTACAACGGCCCCACCCCCACCAAAGCCTCTGATGCACAATACACCTACACGCATTTGGACTGGGATCCAGCTTTGACAGCCGTTACCGGTGATGCAACCTACACCGCAACATACAGCACAACTTTGAACCAATACACAATCAGATTTATAAACGGTGGTACCGAACTGCAAAACAGCTTGTGTGACTATGGCTCAATACCATCGTACACAGGCTCAACACCTACCAAAGCCGCCTCTGCACAATATACCTACTCGTTCAGCGGATGGGATCCGGGAATAACAGCAGTGACTGGCGCAAAAGATTACAATGCAGTGTTTGACGAGACCATAAACAAATACACTATTGTGTTCAAAAATGATGACGGTGAGACCTTGCAGTCGTCGGAAGTTGAGTACGGCACAAAGCCTCAATACATTGGCGCAACACCCACAAAAGCACCGACAGCCGAATACACATACACTTTCAAAGATTGGGGTGAGGAAATTGTAAATGTGACTGGCGCAAAAACATACACCGCAACCTACACTGAGACAAAGAACAAATATACCGTAACATACAAGAATTACGACGGCTCTGTTCTTCAGAGCACCGAACTGGAATATGGCGCAACACCGTCATACAACGGCGATGAACCCCAAAAAGCAGAGGATGCGCAATACCAATATCACTTCAGCGGCTGGTCGCCTGACGAGGAAGCCGTAAGCGGCAATGCCGTCTACACCGCGACATTCTCAACAACAGCCAATCTTCACACCATTACATTCGTTAATTGGAACGGAGAAACAATAACGACAAAAAAATTTGAGTACAACACAATGCCCGAATACACCGGTGCCAACCCGACACGCCCTGCCACCGCGCAGTACACCTACACGTTCAAAGGCTGGACACCCGACTTTGTAGCTGTGACGGGAAACAAAACATACACTGCCGATTATATCGCCACCATCAATAAATACACTATAAAATTTGTGGACGATGACGGTACTGAACTGCAATCGTCGGAGGTTGAATACGGCTCTATGCCAGAATACACTGGCACAACACCGACAAAAGACGCCACCGACCAATGGCTATACTCATTCAATGGTTGGGATGAAACGATTGTAAATGTTACTGGCGAAAAAACATACACCGCCACCTACAGCAGCACATTGCGCCAATACACCATTGCTTTTGTTGACGGCGACGGCGTAACAATAAAAAGCGACGTGCTGGACTATGATGTAATGCCGACAGCACCTGCAACTGCAACAAAAACCGCAACAGCCGAATACACCTACTCTTTCAAAGGTTGGGACAGACCAATTCTGTCAGTTTCAGGCAATGCAACCTACACAGCGCTCTTCAACAGCGAGAAGAACAAATACACAATAAAATTTGTAGACGGCAACGGAACGGAGCTGCAATCGTCGGATATTGAATACGGATTACTGCCATCGTACGTGGGCAGCGACCCGACAAAAACATCTGACGCACAGTACAACTATTCGTGGACACACAATTGGGCCCCCGCAATTACGGCAGTTACCGGCGAAGCCACATACACCGCCATATTCAATTCTATATTACGCTCATACACAATAACTTTCGTAAACGAAGATGGCGGCGAGCTTTATCATAACACATTCAATTATGGTGAAACACCCGAATATAGTGGCAACACCCCTACAAAACTGCCAACTGACGAATTCACATATATGCATTCGGGTTGGGATCCTGAGATTGCTGAAGTTACTGGCGAAGCCACATACACCGCCACTTTCAGCAATATAAAGCGCTCATACACAGTAACGTTTATGAACGGGGAAAACAAAATCTACAGTCAGGACTTCAACTACGGCCTGCACCCCTATTACGACCAGTCACAATATGGTGTGCCGACAAAAGAGAGTACTGCCGAATTCAACTATGAATTTACCGGCTGGAACCCGGCCATCACCGAAGAAACGACTGTAACAGGCAACATCACCTACACAGCGCAATTCAAGGAAAACAAAAGAGCGTACACCATCACATTCAAAAATTTCGCTGATGATGACGAGCCTCTGTACGAATCGGACTTCTTATACGGTACCACACCACAATACAACGGCACTCAACAGCCCGAAAAGACTGACGGTGTCAACATTTACGAATTCATGGGTTGGGAACCGTCAATTGTGCAGGTAACCGGTCCGGCGACATACGTGGCCAAATTTGCATCGGTTGGGGCTGTGCTCTACACCATCACATTCAAAGATTACAACGGAAGAGTCATCAATACTGTGAAATACGAGTACAACGAAATGCCGTCGCAACCCGACCCGATGCGTCAGCAGGACGAGCACTACACATACGAGTTTGCCGGTTGGGACCCTGAAATTGTGCCTGTTACCGACGATGCCGAATATACTGCGACATACACGCCAACGGTTCGCCAATATCCGATAACATTTATTGACGGTGACGGGAACAGCACCATTCTGCAAGTAAACTATGGCGAGCGCCCCGCACCGGAAACGCCCTGCAAAACAGCAACCGACGAATTCGAATACCAGTTCAGCGGCTGGCAGCCTGCTTTGGAAAACGTAACCGGCGAAGCAACATATGTGGCTCAATTCTCGCAAGAAACTCGCAAATACACAATCACTTTCATTGATTATGACGGAAGCGAGACGAGAATCGATGTGCCCTACCGCGAAACACCGTCGATTGCCAACCCCGAACGCCCTGCCGACGAGCAATTCACATGGTCGTTCACTGGCTGGACGCCGACACTTGCACCCGTTAGCGGCGAAGCAACCTACACCGCCGAATACACCCCGACTCTGCGTTCATACACAATAACTGTGTTGAGTTCTGATGTCGCAATGGGCGTTGTGGACGGCTCTGGCACATTTAATTATAATGAGACAGCCAACATAAGCGCCACCGCGCAAACCGGCTATCACTTTGCAAAATGGAACGACGAGAACACCGACAATCCGCGCAAGGTAACCGTTACCAGCAATGCGGAATTCACAGCAATGTTCGCCGCCAACACCAACACTCCGTACACGCTGAACATCTACACTCAGAATATCGAGAACACCGATTATCAGAAAGAAACACGGTCAATGGTTGGCACTACCAACCAACCTTCGGCCTACTCTGCCCCCGCGCGCGCAGGTTTCACTCTGCAGGATTACGAGCCGGTGAACATCAACGGCGACGGCAGCAGCGTGCTTTCAATCTACTACAACCGCAACAGTTACAACCTGTCATGGAACACCAATGGCGGCAACGAACTGACCGGCTCATACACAAGCGGTTTGGTTAAATTCGGTGCTCCGATAACACAACCAGCAGCACCAGAACGCACAGGATTCAACTTCATGGGATGGGAAAACCTCTGTACAACCATGCCGGCTGAAAACATTGAGTGCATTGCACAATGGACTGAGATGGGTGACACCCCGTTCAATGTTGAGCACTGGCAGCAGAACATCGACGACGACAACTACACTCTGTTTGAAACCGTTCCAATGACTGGTAAGGCAAACACCATGACAAGCGTGGCAGCCAACATCTATGAAGGTTTCTCGAAAGAGAGAATCGAAAACTGCGAAATTACAGAGGATGGTTTGGGTGTAGCAAAGATCTACTACACTCGCAACTCATACTCAATAAGATGGATAGTTGACGGTACCGAAATAACCGAGAATTGCACCAACGGCAACGTACGGTTCGGAACACCAATAACGGCGCCTGCCGACCCCGAAAAAGATGGTTACACTTTTGTTGGATGGGGTCGTGTTGTGGATGAACAGATGCCCGCTTATGATATTGATTATGTGGCACAATGGGGCATATCTGATATTCAGTACACCGTAAACCACTGGCTGCAACAGCTCGACAGTCTGTTCCATATGACTGAAAGCGAGACTTTGACAGGCATTGCAAACACACTCACCGAAGCCTCTGCCAAAACAATCGAAGGCTATACCGCGAAAGAATTTGAACAGGCTATCATTGAAGCCGACGGCACAACCACGGTGAACATTATGTACCTCAGAAACTCTCACCAACTGACATGGAACATCGGCGAAGGCCAAATTGAAAATGAAGCGGAATACACTGCCGCAGGTTCTGTATGGTTCGGCACGCCGATAACCGCGCCTGTGCTTGTTCACGAAGGGCATAGTTACGTTTGGGACACCGAGATTCCGACCGAAATGCCTGACAACGACTTCACTGCAACCGCTGTTTGGACATCCGAATTGCACCCTGCTATCGAAGCCAACTACCTTGTACAACACAACCAACAAGCGCTCGATGGCAGCTTCGCCACTGCAGCAACCGATACTTTGATCGGCATAGTCGACTCGTTGACCGCAGCCGTTGCCAAAACATTCGAAGGCTTTACGGCATTAGAGTTTGAACAAGCCATTATTGTCAATGAAAGTGTCAGTCCGACAGTTGTCAGCATCAACTACAACCGCAACAGTTACAAACTGACATGGAATTTCGACGGTGGAACAGCCACTGGCAACTATACTAACGGCAACGTACTGTTTGGCACGCCGATAGTCGCACCCGCCCCCACCAAAGAAGGTTTCGAATTTGTGTCGTGGAAGAACCTTCAAGCAACAATGCCCGCAAGCGACCTTACCTGCACGGCTGTTTGGAAAGAAGAGCCTCTCGATGAGCGCATCTCTTTCACTGTTCCGGAAACGATTAGCGGCTGCGAAAAGACGCGCATCGAAGCGACGAATCTCTTCCCTGCCGACATTAAGTTCAGTTGGAGCGTGAACGGCGTTGTTGACGATTCGCAGACCGGCGCAACATTCTTCATTCCTGACAATGCCGCATCAAAGGGTGTAATCTCCGTAACCGGCACTGCAACAGGCAGCAACGGAAACACCTCAACCGTGTCGTACCAGATTCAGTACAATATTCAGCGACAAATCACCCGTACTCTGTGGGACGATGTCATAACGGTTGTTAACACAGAATCAATATTCGAATCGTACCGCTGGTACCACAACGGAGAGCTTGTCGACACCACAGAGTACTACAACGAAGTGGGCGGCTTGACAGGCAAATACTACCTTGTGGCTACAACCCATAGCGGTGTTGAGATCTGCTCGTGCGAGAGCGATTTTAGCGCGGCTCCCGAAGCCACAATGACCGTCTTCCCGAACCCGACAGTTGATGATATCACTGTTGCCGGCAGCCTTATTGAAGCCGGCGCAACAATAAGTGTTATCGATGGCAACGGCAAGGAATGGCTGCGCAAGACCGTTGAAACCGACGGCAGCGAGACCGTCAGAGTGTCGCAAATGCCACAAGGCATGTACATTGTGAAGGTTGGCGACAAAGTGGTATCATTCATTAAATTGTAATTGTTAGAACGATGAAAGACATATTAAAATTTCCGATAATCATGCGCAGATGCGCGACAATTGTAGCGGCTGCCATGCTGCTGGCAACTACCATTCCGGCAAAAGCACAAATGCGGTGGTACATTCCCCGCTACATCACAGGCGATGTGGGCGGCGGTCTGCAGAGCATTCAGTTCAATCCGCGCGACGGCAAACACAAGGTGGGCGCAGGCTTCCACCTTAACGGAAGTGCAGTTTTCATGTTCGACGAGCACTGGGGCATGAGCGCCGGCATCGGAGTGGCCTCATACGCATCGAAGGCGAAATTCAACAACATGAAGGAGACCAGCATTGCCTACGACAGCAATCTGAACGCGAGAATCACCGACTCATCGCTAATGATAGACCCGGACTATATTTTCCACACCGAGTTTAAGAATTTCGCCGAGAAGCAGAAACTGCTCCAAATCGAGGTCCCAATCCTGGCCTACTACCAGTTCCCCATCGACAGCAAATTCGATGTGATTGGCCGCGCCGGATTCAAGTTCGGCATACCTGTGAGCAGCAAGTACAAACTGATAAGCGGCACCTATGAGACCAGCGCCGAATTCACCGACCTTAAAGGCGAGAACCTGAACGTCGAAATCAGGAATCTTCCTGCCAGCGAATTACGGAAATACGGATTCTCGACTGTGGAGGCCGACAAAGAGAAAGGCAAGTGCAAGCTGACCCCCGTCAACTTCTCGATTGTGCTCGAAGGCGGCGTGACCTACAAGTTCACCAAATCGCTTCGCGCCTATGCAGGCATCAACTTCAGCTACTGCCTGACCAACCTGCACAAAGACTCGATCGAACCGATTCTGACATCGGATCGCAAATACAACGGAACGCTGCACTCTGACCGCATCGACCGCGCCAGCCTGCTCTCGTTTGGCATGAGCGGCGGTGTGATCTGGGACTTCTGGCTCGCTCACTACAAGACCAAACCGAAATTCTAACAATCACTCGATACAATAAATCCCCGGAAAGCGCTGCTCTCCGGGGATTTTTGTCCGTGGTCCGGTGAACCCGTTTATCGAGTCAGTTCATCGGCCAACAACTTCAATGCCGCACGGCTATCGGTCGTAAGCGATGTCTTGATTGTTACAACCGTGTCAACAATGGTTATCTCCTTCAATGGTTCGAGCAAAGCCCGCATTGTACGTGCCGCTGACGGCGCCCACGTACCATTCTCAACCAACGCCACAGTACGTTTCTGATAAGTCTTATCGGAAAGATGATTGATGAAATCGCGCATTAGAGGCATCACTCCTCCATCGTACGACGAAGCGCAAAGCACCATACGGTCGTAACGGAAAGCGTCCTCGACACACTCCGCAATATCGGCTCTTGAAAGGTCGGAAATGGCGACCTTCTCTCCTTTCGCTTCAAGCATTACGGCTAGTTCTTCAGCGGCTTTTGCCGTATTTCCGTGCAACGATGCGTATGCGATGAAAACGCCTTTTGTCTCAGGCTGATACGAGCTCCACGTTTGATATAAATCAATGTAATATCCAAGATTTTCCTTCAATATCGGGCCATGCAGCGGGCATATAGTTTGGATGTCGAGCGCAGCGGCTTTTTTCAGCAACGTCTGAACAGGATTACCATATTTTCCGACAATGTTGAAATAGTAGCGGCGAGCCTCGCAAGCCCAGTCGTCGGTCTCGTTGCAGAGTGCGCCGAACTTACCGAAAGCATCTGCTGCAAAAAGCACTTTTTCTGACTGTTCGTATGAAACCATAACCTCTGGCCAATGCACCATCGGTGCCATTATAAACTGCAGAGTATGAGTGCCAAGCGACAATGTATCGCCCTCTTTCACTGTGAGTACACGGCCTGCAAAATCAGTTCCGAAGAACTGCGGCAGAAACGCTGCGGCTTTGGCTGAGCAAACAATCTTGCAATCGGCAAAAGTTTCCATCACCCAGCCGATGTTGGCCGAATGGTCTGGCTCAAGATGGTGAACCACAAGGTAATCGGGGTGTCTGCCATTGAGCACAGCTTTCAGGTTTGTCTGCCACTCATTGCTTTTGCGGGCATCTACCGTATCGGTTACAGCAATTTTATCATCGTCAATAAGATATGAGTTATAAGCCATACCTTCTGGCACAACATACTGATTCTCGAACAAATCCAAATCGGTGTCGTCACACCCAATGTACTGGATTGCCGAATTCTCTTTAATTTTCATAATATCAATTCTTTAATTAAAATATCAACTTCGTTTTTCGAAAAAATAAAGATATAATTTGACGCGGATTGAACGCAAGTTTTTTTTGAGAATCGGACTGCAAAAAACACAGAACCCCGCCAGAAACCTCACGGCTTCCGGCGGGGCATCGACTATAAACATTTATTTGGAGTTAGTTAGTTGTGCTAACGCTTGCCGCCATTCCACTTTCCATAGAGTTTCACGGCCGTGGTGTCGGACAGAAAAACGCTGTCGACGGAGTAAATCAAGCGACCTTCCGATTTGTAACGCATTGAATAATAGCCCACACCGTGAGCCGACAGACAGCTCATTCCAATGTTGAAAATGCCGTTTTTACCTGCCCTAACTGCATCAACAACGCAGAGAGTGTCTGACGAGTGATATATATAGACCACGCCGTCGGGAGCGCCTTCAATCTCACCTGTGCCAATCACTGACAAATCATCTCTCTCCGAATTCACAATGAGCGAGCCATCGAATAGTTTTACCGCAAAAATTCTGCTTGCCACCCACAGCGTAGTATCGCTGATAACATAGTAGACACCCGACCGCGGCGCAGTGCCTTTCATTTTAAACGTACCCGAAATGGGGCTGACAACCGCCGAATCAACCAGTTGCCGTCCGTTGCCAATTGGCACTAGATAGACTTTGCCGTTGTACGTTGAGCCTGGCTTGCGACTGCCTTTGTATCCGCCTTCAATGGCGTAATTAACTGTTCCATCAGCCTGCACTTCAAAACTGCAGTCTTTCATGAAATTTTGTTTGTCTTTTTTGCACGACACCAGCGAAGCTGCCACAAAGGTCAACATTAAAATATTTATCACATTTATTTTCATGATATTATAGTTTTAAGCAATTAAACATCAGTCGGAAAATGAGAGTTGGCGATTGAATAGTTCGTTTGTTACGGTGAAACTGCATTTTTCCTTGCCACCACACTTGACAGTATAGTTGCGTCCCACCTCCAACTTGTTGTGGAACACATAGAAACCGTGACTTGAATACAACGAATCAATTGCCACTTTGGGATATTCGCTGTCGTAAAGATAGAAGGTGCCGGGGTTGTGGTTTGTCACAGTTATCTCGACGCGCGGCAAGGCATAATCGTAGTCCGACAGGTTCTCCTGAATAGCGAGCAAATCATCGGCGAACTTCTTATCGGTGAGCGCGGCAAAATCGGCCAACAGGCTATCGGTGAGTTTTTCGCCGCTATAGACGCGATCAATGTAACTGCGGCAGCTGCGGAACCATTTATATTTGTCTTCCAGATAGTTGCGATAGTCAGGTGTTTTTATTTCAGCAATAAAACCTTCGATTTTTTCGTAATAAACATCGAACTTTTCAAGCCTTGTTGCGTTGTTGTTAAACCATTGGGCAATTCTGCTTGTCTGAAACAAATCGATAGCCAGTTGGCTGTAGCCCCGACGCCGGGCTTCATTCACGTCAATGTAGAGAATTCCCATATCTATTTTACTGTCTGTCAGTGTCAAAAACGGCTTCGGAATGAAGGATTGCGCAGTTCCAAACGCAACTTTAGATTGCAGAACGCACGAGTCGGCTGTGGGAAAACTGTCGGCCACAAACTTCATAAAACGCGCCGACACTTGCTTCCCACTGCACTGCTTACCATCGATATATTCATAAATTTGTCTTGCCACATCGTAACGCCTATTGTTACGGGCGTCGGCGTAGTATCGGCTGTAGGCTGGTGCGGTGCGCATTGCGTTGTTGTACCATGTGTTAATGTCGCGCAACGCTGCCGACGCATCCGATATGACTTGCTCTTCATCGGTATCTTCGCCAAAATTATAATTGCCCGTAACCGCCATCCAACCAAATGGTTCCTCATAGTCGGTTAAGCCAAAGCCCAAAAAGGTATTTCGATTTGAGCCGAAAGTTGTATTTCTTTCTTGCCAGTTGACAACCACCATCACCGTATCGCCTTGCTCCGCCAAATAGTTTCTTCGTAACCACACTTGTTTTATATTATTGGAGAATACAAAATCGGCTATTCCATCGACAGGGATTACGGCTTCGAACATTTTTCCATATCGGTCGCTCTCAACAAGTTGCATTTTCTTTTCACTGAGTTCCAAACGGTTGCTGTACGATACGTAATATTCGTCGGTCAAGTAATTGTCATAACCGTTGATTGACTCAGGGCCGCGCAGGTTGTTGCGCAGATAGAGTCGCACCACAGCCGTGCCGATATTGCCGTCGGGTACTGCCGCTTTGGGGGCAACACGCTCCACAGGGGTAATGCCTGCTGCGGAATCGAATTTCGGCAAAAGTTCTGCAGCAGCCTGAACATAGTTTTTGTAAACGTGCCCGATTAGTTTGCCATCGACATAATACTTGCCCAGCACCCTTCCCAAATCGCCTTTTTTCACTAATAAAGAGAGATTCACTGTCCGCCCGTTGTTGGTAATGGCAACATTGAGCGCAGAGTCGGTTTCGGTAACCGATTGATAATGCCACACATCGTTGTTGTAGAGCGCAACCTGCTCATAGAGGCTGCACTGCCAGCCACCATCGGCGCTGAACCAACTGCCCACCCAGTCGGCAGGTATGCTACTCTGTCGGAAATCACACGAAGTCAGCATCAAGGCCGACATTGCTATTGTAAGTAACTTTTTCATATTCATTTATTGATTAATTGAATTACTGATTGACTGAAAAGTTTAGAAGGTTAAGCGCTTCGCTGTTTAGAAGTTTAGTTTTTCGTTCTAAACTTTCTCAACATTCTAAACTCTCTCAACTTTACTCTTTACTCATTTAAATGGACGGGAATCGTAATCAAACCAAATGTAGCGGTAATACTTTTTGCCATATAGTTGCACGCCCCTAACGGGTGCCACGCCCTCAAAATGGAATTTTCCGTCGACAACCTTGCAGACAGCCTCCGCATCATCTTTCGTAGGGGGATTATCAGCGGAATAGTGTTTGTCTTCTTTTGTTAACAGATAAATCTCTTTGTCATCATGAAAAGTCCTGCCATCAATCACATAACGGACGGTGCTATCGGTGAGCGGCTGACACTTAACTACAGGGGGGAACCAATAGTATTTTTTCTGCTTAAAATTAAATTCCTTACCGTTTTTCAGTTTATATTTAGGCATTAACGTAACTTTCTCGTCATCTGTAGTATTATTGTAAGAGTTGAAAACATTGTATTTCACCAAATAAGGTTTTGTGGCGTCGATATTGTTGCGGAACGCGAAACTGCCATTGTCGGAAGTCAGAGAATCAACGGTTTTCGCATTGCAATCAATCAGATAGGCTGTGCCATGTGGTGCGCCTTCGAAACACCCTTCCACAACCACCGACGCGCTGTCTATATCAGCGATAGCCTTGTAATTCATATAGTTACTGCCTAATTGGTAACCGCCACCATACGAATAATGGCTCCAATTTTCATTCATCCAAAACCACAGAATCATTCTGATTTCGTCGTTGTTCGCATGGTTCCGCGTAAACAAGCAGTAGGCGCCTTCGCGGGCTACGTTGCCGTCGAACGCAACCTTCCCGAGAAAACCCGTCCGCACAGAATCGATTGGGTGGTCAATGTCGGCCATGTGCGCCAGATAGAACGTCTCTCTCATTTGCGTCGAGAGTGTCAAGCGCTCAATGTGATAATCGAAGGTGCTGTCGTAGGGGTTGAGTTGGTGTCTTGAATCAATTTTAACCTGATATGTGCCTGATTCACACGAAGCGAAACTCGCAACCACCGCCATAAAACATAATATCCGTCTCATATTCATTTATTGATTAATTGATTTACTGATTGATTGAAAGTTTAGAAGGTTTAGTGCTTCGCTGTTTAGAAGTTTAGTTTTTCGTTCTAAACTTTCTCAACATTCTAAACTCTCTCAACTTTACTCTTTACTCATTTCACATTACTCTCTATTCATTACTCTTTACTCTTTTTCGGTACAACTCCGCCACCTCGTCAATGCTAATATTCAGCACGTCAATCTCGTTGAAGAATTCGGGCAGCGACTCATTCATAAACACCTCGCGGCGCATGGCCATAATCTGCTTTTTGGCGCCGTCGGCAACAAAATAGCCAATGCCACGGCGGTTGAAGATTATGTTGGCGTTTTGCAGAAAATCGAACGAGCGCACCACCGTGTTGGCGTTCACCTCGACAATGGCGGCATACTCGCGCACCGACGGCACTCGCCCGCCCTCGTCGTAAGTGCCGGTCAGTATCTCGTTGCAGATACGGTCCACAATCTGCATATATATCGGTTTACTCTCTTTAAAATCCATAATGTCAATTATTTATTGATTAATTGATTTACTGATTAATTGAATTGTTTAGTGTTCTCAACTCTCTCAACATTACTCTTTACTCCATACACTTTACTCACTAGAATCTCACCGTTTATACCCATCCACCGTGCGGCGGCTGAACCTGCGGTACGACAGCGCCACACCAACTATCACCGCCACAACAACCAGAATCCACAGTATTGATTTTAAGGTTATTGTCGGCGCTGAAGCGACACCGGTTGTATCAATGATATGCTTCAGATAAATAGAGTAACACATCGAAAAAACAACTACCGCCCCGGCAGCCACAGCCGCCGTTTTCACCAGCACCAATCGGTTGAAGAACGCGCCGCCTAACATGGCAAGGTGCGCGGCGATTATGACAAACTGAATGGTCGGACCCCAACCGTACCAGAAATCGGTCAGTTTGAAAGGATAATAAATATCGCTTTCGCTATTCCAACTGGAAAGTTCGAGCCACTCTCGAAGCACCAGCATGTTGATTGCGAACCACAGCGGCAAAACAAGCCAAAGCAGATAGCGCGCCGCAAAGGTTTCGACGGACGCGGCCGGAAGCGAAAAGGTGGCAATGCAACTGCGACGTTTCCAAATGTTGGAAAGCACGCGCGAAGCCAACACTATTGCCCCCGCAACGGTTACTGTATAAAAACTGTTCTCTCTTAAAGTGATAGTGAGTCGCATATTCATCTCGCTGAAAATCAGCAATAAGACACTTAGTATAGCGTACGCGGCAAGCATTCTCCACGCCGTGGACAACTCGCGCCACAAAACCAATGCAAATCGTTTAAATTCAAACTGTTTCATTGTTAAATCCTCCCATTTTAGATTTCTGTATTAACCACCGGACGGCGCAGGCGCTTGCGCGAGAAAATTATCCGCGCCAGGCCAATGTTCAGCACCGTGGGCACTGCCGTAACCCTGAATGTCAGTTTGCCAAGATTCTCCAAATCGGGGCCTGCATATTCCATCACCCACGCCACAAACGAGAAATCGAAATTTGAAAACGCACGCGGGTGTGTTGCGAAATAAGCCGAAATGCCATTTACTATAGCCGCCTCGACCAAAATCAGCGCCAAAAATCCAAAACGGCGGAAAATGGTGCCAAAAAGCACGGCAAGGCTCGCTTCGACAATTAACAGCGACAATATGATATGCGCAACATATATGTCGGTATGCATGCCTGAATTCGGATAAGGAAAAAAGAAAATCGCTGTCGGCAGAAGCCAGTAGAGCAGCAGCCGCGCATAGAATTTTTCGGCATTCGAAGCGGGAAGTGTCAGATAGCCGATTCGCCGTTCGGTTTTTTGAATATTGGCAAACAACCTTGACGCCAACACCCAGTAATACAGCACAATGGCCGTGCCAGTAATGAGACTAGCACCAAAACCGGCAGCATCATGACCGCCTCTAAAAAACGCCGAAGGGCCAATACTAAATACCAGCAAAATCCCCACAAAAATTGCAATCTCAACCCATGCATCGCCAAACTCGTGCCTCAGCACAAGCCAGAACCGCTTGATATTGAACCAGTTATTCATAATAGTGTTCCTCCGTCTATTTTGCGGCAAAAGCCTGTTTCACACTATCGGGATTGGCAACCACGGCATTGAAAAGTAACTCAATGTCGAGCGGGGTCTCGTCGTCGCCCGCCGTGCGGCTGCAAACCACTGCGTTACCCAATGCCGACGGTTGGCTATAGATAGCGCCATCGGGCTGCTGCCCCAACTTAAAGTCGCCGAAAGTCAAATGGTCGCAAATCTGCGCCACCGGCATATCGAGCAGCATTTTGCCGCTGCCCACAATGGTTAAGTGGTCAATCAGATTCTCGACATCGCGCACCTGGTGAGTCGATATTATAATGGTGCGATTGTCGGTCATGCACTCCGCCACCACTTTGCGGAACTGACTTTTCGACGGAATGTCGAGGCCGTTGGTAGGTTCGTCCATCAGCAGCAAACTTGTGTTGGTGGCCAGCGCAAAGCAGACAAACGCCTTCTTCTTCTGCCCCATCGACAAGCGCGCAAGATTCATGTCAGCTGTCATGCCGAAGCCGTTGAGGCAGTTGTCGAGCGTCTCGCGGCTGAAATTGGGATAGAATGGCGCGTTGAGTTTTATGTAGCGCTCAAAAGTCATTGCAGGCAGGTCGAACTCCTCAGGCACAATAAACAAATCGGCCAAAGCATTCGGCGAGCGGCGGCTCATGTTGTGGCCGTTGAAATCGACAGTGCCGTCTTTTGCAAACAGCAGTCCGCTCATCAGGTAGAGCAACGTTGATTTTCCTGCACCGTTCATGCCCAAAAGGCCGTATATTTTTCCTTCATCGAAGGTTAAGTCAAGGTTCTGGAAGACTCGGTGGCTTCCGTAAGAGAACTCTAAATTACTGATTGTTACCATATTGTTACTGTTTTATATTAGTGTATTAGTTGATTAGTACACTGCAAATGTAGCAAACATTTTTAATATGCAAGGGAAAAGACAATTTTTTTTGAAGAAAAATGAAAAAAAGACCGGAAATGACTTACAAACTCAAAACATTAGCATTCGCGCTATTGTCTGCGTTTAGGTTTACGATTGTTATTCACGTTAATAATAAAAAACGTACTTTCGCAGAAATTTCAATCGATATGAACTTTCTAGACAGAAACGAATTCAATTTCGCGCCAGCGCCGCAAGTGTTAGAGGCGCTGAAGAACTTTGATACACAGAAACTTGGATTTTACACCCGCATATACGACGAAGGCAAGAAGAGTATTTTCTCGGTTTACCTTTCGGAAGAATACGGCATCGACGAGCAGCAGGTTATGCTCGGCTACGGTGGCGAGGACCTGCTGAAAGGTGCAGTGCACTACTTCCTCACCCTGCCCGACAACAACCGTACAATGCTTGTGCCCAAATTCTCGTGGTGGTACTACAAATCGATTGCCGACGAGGTTGACGGCGAAACAATTCAATATCCACTCTACGAGGACGGCGACACCTACCGCTACGATATGGACACGCTCAAGAAAATGCTTCACGAACTGAATCCGAAAATCCTGCTTCTGGCGTCGCCTAACAACCCGACAGGCAACGCTCTCACGCCCGACGAGATTGAAAATCTGCTGCAAGAGGCACCCAAAAGCACATATATAATTATCGACGAGGCATACGCTTCGTACGTTAATCGCGACAGCAGCTACATTAAACGTCTGGTCGACGAGTTCCCGAACTTACTGATTGTCCGCACGTTGAGCAAGTTCTACGGTTTGCCAGGACTTCGTATGGGATTCGGCTTCACCGGCAAAGGACTCGGCAAATTCAACCGCTTCGGTAACAAATATCTCGGTTACAACCGAATCTCGGAAGACCTTGCCATTGCCGCCCTGAAAGCCACTGACTATTACCGCGGCATTGCCGACAGTATGAACGAGGACCGCAAGCACTACGAGCAGGAAATCGGCGCTTTGAGCGGATTCAAGGTTTACAAATCGCAGGCGAATTTCATTCTGATAAAGTACCCGATTGAACTCAAAGAGCCGCTGCAGAACGCGCTCAAGGACTTGGACTACAAGATAAAGTTTATGAACGAGCCGGACATCAACACGCACCTGCGCATTACGCTCGGCCGCCCAGAACAGAACCGAATCGTTATCGACACAATTAAAAAAGTTGCCGGAAAATGAAAGCCGTGATTCTTGCCGCCGGAACCGCCTCGCGCCTTCGTCCGCTCACTTCGAACACGCCGAAATGCCTTCTGAAGGTGAACGGAAAAACGCTTTTAGAGAGGACATTGGATAACTTTATCAGCAACGGAATCACTGAATTTCTGATAGTTACGGGATATCTGCAGGAAATGATTATAGATTTTGTGAAGAAGAACTATCCCGAACTGAACGTTAAGTTTCTCAACAACAAAGATTTTGCGACAACCAACAATATCTATTCGCTTTATCTGGCCGAAGAATTTGCCTGTGGCAACGATTTCATTCTGTCAGACAGCGACATATTGTTCTCGAAGGACATTATTACAGCGCTTTTGGCTGACAAAAATCCTGACGTTCTTGCAATGAACCGCCACGAACTTGGCGAGGAAGAAATCAAAATCATTTCTGATAGCGAGCGCAACGTGCTAGAAATCAGCAAAGTTTGCAGCATTGAGAAAGCCGTTGGCGAATCGGTTGGTCTTGAAAAAATGTCGGCAGAATATTCCGCCGCATTGTACAAGGAACTTCACCAAATGATTGACAACGAATGCCTTTCAAATGTCTTTTACGAGAAAGCCTTTGAGCGTCTGATTCCGCAAGGACACATTTTCAAATACTTAGACACCACCGATTTCTTCTCAATGGAAATCGACACTGTGGAAGATTACGACAAGATTAAGGATTTAAAGATTTAGAAATGGCCGACTACGATATCCGCCCGCTGCAACTGAAAATTCTTGAGATACTTCAGGCGGTTGACAAAACCTGCAAAGAGCACAATTTAAGATACTACCTGACGGCCGGCACAATGCTGGGTGCAATACGCCACAAGGGCTTTATTCCGTGGGACGACGACGCCGACATTGCTATGCCACGCCCTGACTACGAGAAACTTATCGCCAATGCAAAAGAGTGGATGCCAAAGCAATACGAACTGATTTGCGCTGAAAACGACAAGAACTACTCGTTGCCATTCGCAAAAATCCAGGATGCAGAAACCACCATTATCGAGCACAGCCATTTGCGATATCTGGGCGGCGTGTATATGGATGTTTTTCCGCTCGACGGTCTGCCTGACAACAAGATTGTCAGATATTTCCACGTCCGCCGGTACAAGAAACTGCGCAAGAAACTCTATTTCACTTACCGCGACCCATACCGCCACGGACACGGCCCCGCGTGCTGGCTTCCACTGCTGCACCGAAAACTGTACACCGTTGAAGGCCTGCAGCGAAAAATCCGCGAGCTGCTCTTGAAATACAACTACGACAATTCAACATTGGTTCAGGACTACGACGATGGCCACAAAGGCGCCATTCGGAAAGAGATTCTCGGAACTCCAACACCATACATATTTGAGAATGTTGAACTTAAAGGCTACGAGAACTACGATGCCTACCTGTCGCAGAAATATGGCGACTATATGACGCCGCCCGACGGCAAGCACCAGATTCAGCACAATTTCTATTATCTCGATTTGGAACACCCCTACCGCGAGTACCACGGCGAGAAGTAAATCACGGTTTCACAATACCAAAATTGGTATAAGTAAGACGCTGTTTTTTAGTTGTTTGGCGAATCTCCTTATTCTTTGCCAGAGCCTCGCTGTTCACATACGGACGATTATGGTCGAGGTGAACAACAATGGCACTGTAGCGGATTTGCCGCGCTTTGATGCCCGCATTGAAAAGCCTCTCGCCCATTTCGCGGTCCTCGCCACCGTACTGCATTCGCTCGTCGAAACCATTCGCATTGATTATCAATTCCTTCCACGTACTTGAGTTCATTCCGTTCCAGGTGGCTTTGGTTGGCGTTACTGCATTCATAAAACTGGCAAAACCACTGCTCTGAAACAGTTTTGTGCACTTGAAACTCGTTTTCAAGCCGTTGGCTTTTAGCCATTTAAGACTAAAAGCATTACCATTGGCGATATCGTCCTGAGTGAGTTTTTTGCTGATATCCATTGGCAGTTTGAAATATCCGCCACTCAAAATGTAGCCCGGGCGCGCGAATCGCTCGTGAGTTGCAACAAAATCGCGGCGCGGGACACAATCCTGGTCAGTAAAAATCAGGTATTCCGACTCGGCGGCTTTCAGAGCCTCGTTCAGGATCTTCGTCTTGCGGAAACCAATATCCTCGTGCCAAACGTGCTTCAGCGGCAAAAACTGCGAATAACGCTCAATGAGCAGCCTCGTCTCGTCTTTCGAACCATCGTCGGCCACAACAATCTCGTCGGCTTTGCGGCTCTGCGCCATATAGCCCCAAAACGTTTTTTCGAGCCATTCAGGGTTGTTGTAAGTCGATATTATTACACCGATTTTCATTTCTTGATTTTGTACGAAAGTTGGTGTAATGTCCTGCCAATCAGGTGTAAATACAAGTTATGCGCCGACAAGTAGCGCTTGGCCGGATTAATGGTAGTCTTTCCTTCCGACTCGTCTGTAATACTGGCGCAGATTTCGGCCAAACGGTTGAACATATTGTAGTCGGTCATTACCCTGCGCTTGCTTTCCTGCAAATCGGCCTGCGACTTTGCAAACAAGTCATCGGCAACCACTCGGTCGATAATTTCCATAGCCTTCTCAGGCTCGCGCACATCGATTTCGGTGTAGGCCCCTTTCGGGAAATAGTCGGCAATGTTTGTGCAACCGCAATAAATGGGGTAAGTGCCGGCCAGAAAGCAGTCGGCAATCTTCTCGGTCCAATAGTCCTTATTGCAGCAATTCTCTATGACAATCTGATATTTATACGGCGCCGTAACGTCCCACTTGTCGCGGAAATCGTTCACACGCTCGCCAAAAAGTTCAACTTCATCTCCATAACGGGCCATAAGTCGGTTCACAAAACGCCGCCGCGCAACGTGGCCGGCCGAACAGGTTTTGTAACTCGATACTACCGACATCAGTTTCTCTTTTGCAGGATTAGCGTCCTTTATCTGATTGTAATCCAGCGTTATGCGATTACTGTGGTCAGGTTCCCAAGTCATTCCGACGTACCACGGCAGAAATGTGTGTGTGTGAATTACATTTGTGCCATCTATCGTTTTGATTTCTTGTTGATTAGTTATAACCGTTCCGAATTGTCGGTAATAACCTTTGGGATAAGCCAAAACACTGTACGGCTCATCGGTAAGAAGAATTGTACGTTTTTTGGGGACATCGAAAACCCGTGTTTCGCGCACCGCCTTGCCATTGACAACTAGAAAATCGGGCTTGCAGTTCAAATCGTTAATGACGAACTGATATTTCCCGTCACGACTGACTCCACCAGTGTTTTCCATTTGTCTGGTATTGACAATCGGATTGCGCGTTATAATTAGGATTTTCTTCATAGCATTATCTTTTCTAACTCAATGGTTTTCAACCACTCAAACAAATATTTCCCTATACAATCATCGACAGCAATGATAATCATTTTTTAATTGGCGTGTAAGCCAGGGCTGCGGGTAGCGGGGCGGCACAAAAAAAGGCCCCGGGCACGGTTTGTGTCCGGGGCCTTGAAGGCGGGCAGCGACCTACTCTCCCACTGTGCGCAGTACCATCGGCGCTGAAGGGCTTAACTTCTGTGTTCGGGATGGGAACAGGTGGGGCCCCTTCGCTATAGCCACCCAAATGTCTTACAT
>JAGCFC010000047.1 GCA_017650325.1 Salinivirgaceae bacterium
AAACTGACGGTTGCCCTGACGGATGTATCGCCGCTCGACTTGTGCGCCGGCTATCTGCGGAAGCGCGATTGCCAGCATCAGTATTGCAACAAACAAACCTTTGATTTTCATATCTTTATCGATTAAGAGTCAGTTTTGAGTTTTTGAAAAGATTAATGGCGTTCAGACGGCGGTTGCGGCGGTTGAGCACAAACACATCGATGAGCAGCAGCAACAGCCCGAAGCCCAGAAAATATTGATATTGCTCCTCGTATTCCGAGTAGATTTTCGCATCCATTTCAACCTTCTCCATATTGTACAGTTCGCTGAAGAGCGCACTCAAGCCGCTTTTGGTGTTGTTGGCGCGGATGTATTTTCCGCCACCGGCTGCGGCAACCTGTTTCAGAGTGGTCTCCTCGAGTTTTGAAATTACCACATTGCCTTGAGCGTCAGTACGATAGTCGCGCTGTCCGTTGCGGTTGACTGTCGGGATTGGGGCACCCTGCGGCAAACCCATACCCACCATATGAATGGTTACTCCGGCCTCGTTGGCTTTGGTGGCTGCGGCAATCGGGTCGCCATCGTGGTCCTCGCCGTCGGTGATGATGACAATGGCTTTATTCTTATCATCGCCTGGCGTAAACGATTTGACACCCAAATTGATAGCCTTCTCAAGCGCCGTTCCCTGATTGGTCACCAGCGACGGGTTGATTGACGAAAGGAACATTTTGGCTGCGGTGTAGTCGCTTGTCATTGGCAACTGCACAAAGGCGTCGCCGGCAAAAACTATCAGCGCGAGTTTGTCATCTTTCAGTCCGTCAATCATTTTAGATATGGCGCGTTTGGCGTTCTCAAGTCGGTTTGGCGTGATGTCTTCGGCAAGCATACTGTTCGACACGTCGAGAGCCACAACCAATTCAATGCCAGTGCGTTTCACCTCGCGCAACTTTGTGCCGAACTGCGGTCCAGCGGCGGCAATCACCAGCAGTGCAAGTGCCAGAAGTTCAATCACCGTCTTCACCCACGGCCTCGAAGCCGACGTGTCGGGCATCAGCCCTTTCACAAGGTCGGAATCGCCAAAGGCCTGCAAAGCGCGCCGACGCATCATCCGCCCCGCAATGAAAATCAGCAGCAGGGCCGGCACCAGCAGCAGAAATAAAAGATATTGTGGATTAGCAAATTGGAACATTTTTAAAGTTTTAAGTTCTGAAGTTTTAAGTATTAAGTTTAGTGCTTCGCGATTGAGAATAAGGGCATTTTCTATTTTTTTTGAAAATTTAAATCATACAAATCCAAATCAAAAAATATTTGACCTTTATTGAGTAATACACTCTTCCTATTTTTCCCATCTAAATATCTCTTTTTATATTCAATTGAATGCTTGTCAAAATCTTTCCAATCATCAAAATCTATTGTATAACTATGTTTACCATTTGGAAATAGACGAAAATTTCCCTTATGAAAATTTCTGTTACCATCTTTTTCATATACGTGGCAAAATGTACTATCAGGGAATAATTCAACATAATGTAACGTTCCTTTTTCTTTGTAACGGGCTTCATATACACCAAAAATATTATTGTTGTTTTCACAACTCGATAATAGTAATATCATTGCTATATATAAAACAAATCGTTTCATTGCTTATGTTCTGAAGTTTTAAGTTTAGTGCTTCGCGGTTGAGAATGTTGAGCGCTTCGCTGTTTAGCATAAACATACTCAACTTTCTAAACCTTCTCAACTATCTCAACAACCTATCATTTTTAATTTTTCATTTTCAATTTTACATTTCCTCAACTCACTCCCCGCATCACAGTGTTGCGCATCAGCAGTTCAAGGGCGAGCAGAGCCAGTCCTGCGAGCAGCAGTGGCAGATATTCCTCGTTTTTCTTGCTGTATTCTTTGGTCTCGATTTTCGATTTCTCGAGTTGGTCAATCTGTTCGTAAACCTCCTGCAGACGGCGGTTGCTTGTGGCGCGGAAGTAGCGGCCGTCGGTTTGGGTCGCTATCTGCGAAAGCACAGCCTCGTCAATCTCAACATCGACATTCTGATAATGCTTGTTGCCGAAGGCGTCGGTGAACGGATACGGCGCTTGTCCCTGCGTGCCGATGCCCACCGTATAGACGCGCACGCCCATTGCCTGCGCAATGTCGGCGGCGGTGAGTGGCGGAATCTCGCCGCGGTTGTTCACACCGTCGGTCATCAGAATCACAACCTTGCTTTTGGCGTTCGACTCCTTGAGTCGACTCACCGCATTGGCAAGGCCCACTCCCAAAGCCGTTCCGTCCTCAATCATACCGCTTTTCACATCGTTAATCAGATTGATGAGCACGGCGTGGTCGGTGGTCAACGGGCACTGCGTGAAACTCTCGCCGGCAAACACCACAAGGCCGATGCGGTCGTTGGGGCGGCCAGAGATGAACTTGATAGCATCGCTTTTGGCGGCCTCCAGTCGGTTAGGCTTGAAATCTTCGGCAAGCATACTACCAGAGATGTCGAGCGTCACCACAATGTCGATACCTTCAGTGGTTGTGTTGCTCCAGCGGTCGGTCGACTGCGGACGCGCCAGAGCCACAATCATCAGCGCCATTGCCAGCATTCGAAGGCTGAAAGGCACGTGACGCAGATACCATTTATAGGTGCGCGGCGCACGGGCGAAACCTGCGAGTGTCGACAGACGCAGCGATGTGTCCATATCGCGATGCTTCCAGACATACCAGCCAATCATCGGCGGCAGCAGAAGCAGCAGATAGAGCAGATTCGGATTATTGAATGTTATGTTTTCCATTGTCAATCTTGTTTTTCGTTGGGTTCGGCCTCGGTGCCGTCTTCGTCGCGAAGTTGCTCTACAGGCTTGGTTGTCAGCACAAAATGCTCAACAAAGGCGAAACTTGCCTCGTTCTCGTTGGCCTCGGCCTGCGCTTTCGCGAATTTCACAAAATCGGCCCTTTCGAGCAGGTCTTGCAGATTCTTGCGCAGGTCCTTGTCGATTTCGGGCACGTCTTTCGTCATCTGCATAATCTCCGACGTGGTGCTCTCCATAGCCTGCAGGCCGAAACGACCGTTCAGGTAGCCGCGCGCAATGTCGGTGAGCGAACTGTAGTATTCCTTCACCAGTCCGCGCTGCCAGAGTTTCTGTTCCTTGAGTTGGTCGAGTTGGCGCAAAGCCACCACGTGAGCGGGCTCCTGCGGTTTCGGCTTGACAAAAATCGGCTCGTTGCGCTTGCGCTTGATGAGCGCGTAAACGGCGAACACCACAGCAAAAGCCGCCAGCAGAATGAGCAAGCCCCACTTCAGGTAGTGCGTTAGTTCCTTGAAGATGAAAGGCGCCTCGGCCATAGGTTTTGGCGGACAAATGGCGTTGGGGTTGGCGGTGTCGAGCGGCATTGTCATAACGCCGTAATAGACTTGTTCTGAATAGATTGTGTCGGGATTGCCGTCCTTGTCGAGAATGGCGAACGGCAGTTGGCGCACTGCGTACCAGCCGCTGTCGAAGTTGGTAACCACGTACTTTTGACTGATGCGGACAAAGCCGTCGGCAATAGTCGAATCAATGGCGCCGGCCTCAACAATCTCGAGCCCGCGCGACACGGTGTCGGCCATAACGGGCAGCATCACCTTGTAACCGTCAGGAAACGAAGCCTCTACGCGGAAATTGGTTTGGTCGCCACTGAGCATCATCGAAGTGTCCATCGACGCTCTGACGCTCACTTGCGCACC
>JAGCFC010000004.1 GCA_017650325.1 Salinivirgaceae bacterium
GCTGATGATTGATGGCCGTATTGCCCACAACTACGCAACAGGCGGTGTCGATTTCACCATGCTTCCAATTGGTGTTGAGGATATCGAACGTATTGAGGTTGTTCGCGGTGCCAATGCCGCACTCTACGGCCCCAACGCAGTAAACGGTGTTATCAACATTATTACTGAGAAACCGGGTCAGAACTCGAAAGAGCTGCAAGGCAACCTGACCATGGGTACTCACGAGAACTATGCCGGTGATGTGGCTTACCGCAAGAACATCAACAAGAAGTTGAGCGTGGGCATTACAGCTAACTTGCAATACCGCCGCCGCAACACCAACGAACTTTATGTTTATCCGACTCAAGGCTTGTACTATTCGAAGATGAATTATGGTGAGCAATATATGGCACAACAAGGCTTGACCAAAGGTCAGATGGCATATTTCACAGGTGTTGTCGATGCTCAAGGCAATCTTTATAATCAACCGATAGTTGACGAAAATGGCAATATAACATACGTGCCTGATTTGAATAAAGCCAAATTGTTCGATGCCTCTGAGGGTGGTTACTACAAAAACACCGATATCCAGAACCTGCGGCAGGCGTTCACATTTGGAGCCATTGCAGGCCACCTTCCCGATGAATTCAAAGCCAACATTCTTGCCATTCAAGCGCAAAGAGCAGCTAACGATCCGGAAGGCTTTAAAGCTGATTATGGTACCGACACTCCGTCGGAAGCAACTCTTGCCGCATTCCTTCAAGGATTGGCCGACAACATGCCTTACGGATTGTATGACGCAATGGAGAGCGAGCTTGATGTTGCCGACATGTTCGATGATCCGGGACTGTCGCGCAAGACTTACGGTTTCAACTCATACGTATCGTACCGTCCGGCCGATGACATCAACTTCGACCTTTCGTTCGGTTACCAGCAGTCGCGTGCCACCTCTATTCCTGTTGGTGAGCTGCCGTTCTCGTTGGCTGAGCGTATTTCAAAAACAACTTATGCCAACTTGAATGCCGACGTCAAAGGCTTGAGTGTGAATGCCAGCTATATGGGTGGTCCGCAGACTTATATGAACGGAGCTCCCGGATTCAAGATTTATGCCCACCACTTGCAGGCAAATGCCGAGTATGATGTTAAGATTGGCGACATTCTGAATGTTGTGCCGGGTGTGGCTTACAACTATGTGAAATTCAAGGATTACATTCCTGATTTTAAGAATCCCAGCGACCCGACCGATTTCTCTTGGGAATATCATGAGCCGGGTTATGTATCGGAGAACGGCCGCCACCTGACAGGCTATTTCAACGGACAGAAAGCAGAGTTGAAAGACTTTGCACCTAGCTTGCGTGCCGACTTCCATGTTGGCGATTTCCGCGCCATTGGTGCTATTCGTCTCGACAAGACAAACATTCCTGACAAATGGAACCCATCGTATCAGATTGGTGCCAACTACTTGATTAACGACGACAACATTGTCCGCGCATCGTACAGCACGGCCATGCGTTCGGCCAACTTCGTAAACTCGAACACCCGCTACACTTGGCACCGCGACGGTATGATGCCGCCTGACACCATCTATTTCGAGGCTGACGAGAACGCTCCGCTGGCAAAAATCCAGAATATTGAGTTTGGCTACCGTATGCGTCCAACCAAAAACATCTTGATTGATGCCGAGGCATACTATTCTATCAGCGAGGATTTTGGCGCACTTAAGGCTCACCAGTCATCGGTTATCATGCCGGAAGAAAAGTTGTACGGATTCATGACCAACACCAAAAACCTGGCAGGTTTGAGGGAACTCTCTGACGAGAAAACTTTGAATCTGGGTGTGCTTTCTGAATTCATGAACAACACAAGTGTTGCCACAACCATTAAATATGGCGAGCTGCCATACAAGGTTAAGCAAATGGGCTTTGGCATGAATGTCGATTGGGTTGTATCGAAAAAAGTGATTGTTAAGTTGAACGCCAACATTCAGCAGACCAAAATCGACAACTACTACGCCTACAACCAAAACGCTGAGGTTCTTGGACAGCTTGGTCAGATTTTCAACATGATTACCCAGGTTCCGTACATGGCAAATGATATTCAAACAACTGCCATCAATAAATACATGGCTGATAAAAATATCACTGAGGAAGAGTTGACAGCCGTTCTGTCAAATCCTAACTTCGATTCTGAAGCTTTCCAAAGTTATTTCGACTACTACAAGGCTGCATTAGCCAGATCAATGAGCCAGCTGAGCGCCGAAGACCAAGAAAGAGTGAACCAACTTGCAGCCGATTATGAGGCAGGAGGCAGAGACGAAGCATTCCTCACCAATCTGTACAACAGCGGCGACAACACCGAGTATGCTGCATACTACGCTCTGAAATATGGTGTGTTCAACGATGAAGGCATGTTCTTCTTCGGCAACTCGCAGCCGTACGAGCAGAAACTCGAGAACGGTCATGTTCACAAGGCAACTCCTTCGGTTTACGGTATGATTGGTCTTATCTACAAGCCAACTTCGAAAATCGATATCACCGCTTACGGTAACTACATTGGCAAGCGTACATACGCAACCAAGTACAGCACCGAGAAGCTGGACGACCGCTTTACTGTTAGCTTGAAACTTGGCTACAAGCCAGCTGATGGTATCGAGGTTTACCTGAGCGGCCACAACATGTTCAACACCGAGCAGCGTGAGTTCCCTTACGGCGACAAAATCGGTGGAATCTACTCGGTTGGTGTTAGCTTCGGATTTTAAGGGATAGTGAGTTAGTTAGTATATTGATGAGGGAGCCGTCCAGCAATGGGCGGCTTTCTTTTTTTTTGTGTGATAGCGGAGGGTGTTAGGTGTTGGGTGTTAGGTGTCGGGTAAAAGTTGGGAATTTAAATTCGTTATTCCGATAGCTATCAGGACCGTTAAACGATTCACCGATTAAACAATTATCACTAATTGCTTATAATTAAAACTAAACCTTCTCAACAGCGAGCGCTAAACCATCATTCACTAAACACTAAACACTAAACATTAAACACTAAACACTTCCCATTGAAACCAGTTCTTAATCCCGGCTGCTAGCAACAATAGCCAGCAGACGTAATATCTCAATGTAGAGCCAGATTAGTGTCACCATCAGGCCGAAAGCGCCGTACCATTCGAAATATGCTGGCAGACTCGATTCTGAACCCTGCTCAATAAAATCGAAATCGAGAACCAGATTCAGTGCGGCAATCGCTACAACTACAACACTAATAATAACGCCCAGCGAGCCTCCGCCGAACATGAAGCTCATATTTACGCCAAACAGCCTGAGTATGAACGAAATCAAGTAGGCTAAGGCAATGCCCATGGTTGCGCCCATAAGTATTGAACGGAAACGCTGTGTAACCTTTACAAGCCGCATTTTATACAGGAACAGCAATGCGAATAGAACGCTGAATGTCAGTAGGACAGCACGCATTACAAGTCCGGGGTACATTGCTTCGAAATAAGCTGAAATAGAGCCGACAAAGAGACCTTCGCAAACGGCATAGACTGGGGACAGGAACGGTGCCCACTCTTTTTTGAACGAGATAACCATTGCCAGCACAAAAGCGGCGATACTGCCGCCAACCATCCATCCGTTGACGATCACAACGCCTGTCTCAATACCGTTCATCACTTTTGACCAAGTGAACGCTGCACCGCCAATCACAAGTGCCAGCAGCAGGGCTATTTTGTTAATTGTGCCTTGTACGGTCATTGTACGGTCGGAGGCGGTAAACGCGTAGTCTTTAAAAATTCTTTCACCCAGTGTCGGGTTAGATGTCTTGTTGAAATTCATATTGTTATGTTTTTAATTGTGTTCTAAAAAAGTTTTTCTGGCAGTGATATGACAAAAAATGTACCAAAGGAAGATATAGGCATTATTGGCAGGTTGTGGGGTGGTGTTTTCTAATGCTCAAACATGTCTTGATGCATGTGGATATACTGACTCCCAATATTTTGCGCGAATGGCGATTGCGCCGTCAGCAGTTTTTGAGCTACATTTTCGATTGTCAGTTTTTTCTGTTCCGTCATGTCAGCAATGGTACTCATTGTCGATATAATCGGACGGGATGTTTCTGTAATATTTTTATTGATAATGGTTTCCAAATTTGTCACAAACCAATCTGACAAATTATCGGAATGTTGCCGATGTTGCGTGACACACCAGCCAACACCATGAATAGCCGTTAGCAAGTGCCATTTATCACCATTGCGCAGAGTGTCGAAAAAGGTCATGTCGGCTATTTTGCTCACAATGTTCTGCGCAAAATTTTCCGCCATATCGATGTTTGTTATCGAGTTGTATATCAGTGTAAAATCATCGTTAGTCAGTTGGTTGGCGTCAAAAAGCATTGATGCAAGAATGCGTGTCTCGCGAATGTTGAGTTGACACAGACGGCGGGCAAGGTTGTGGTTTGCGCCAGCTTCGGCGGCAATGCGGCGCAAGTCGGGCAGGGGCACGCCGTAGTTCATCAGTCCGCGCACGCCTGATTTGGCCATCTGGCTCGCCACGATGCCGTTTTGCAGCATCACAGCCTTTTGCATAATCTGCTTAAGTTCAATATCGTCAGTGTTCTGTAAGTGTGTTGGTAGCCCGAACATTGTTTGTCTTTTTTTGCAAATATAAAAGAAGGTTTACGAAAAGCACAACTTTTGCCTTATGCCTGCTCCCCAGAACTAACCTCCAATACCATTGTTCAACTTTACTCATTCTTCTTCCACCTAACTCACTTTTTCCCTATCTTCGCCCAATCGAAAAACATCAGAACGATGCCGAACTTGCCATTAGCCGAACGGTTGCGACCGAAAAGTCTCGATGAGTACATCGGCCAGAAACATCTGGTCGGGAAGGGTGCCATTCTGCGCCGTTCAATCGAGTCGGGGCGAATTCCCAGTATGATTCTATGGGGGCCGCCGGGGGTTGGAAAAACCACTTTGGCTAACATTATCAGCCACTTGCAGGGACGGGCGTTTTTTTCGTTGAGTGCCATCAGCTCGGGTGTGAAAGATGTGCGCGACACCATCGATCAGGCCAAGCATCAGCAGTTTTTCGACCAACCCAATCCCATCCTTTTCATCGATGAGATTCACCGTTTCAGCAAGGCTCAGCAAGACTCTCTGTTGGGCGCCGTTGAGCAGGGGGTGGTAACGCTCATTGGGGCGACTACCGAGAATCCGTCGTTCGAAGTCATATCGCCGCTGCTTTCGCGGTGCCAGGTTTACGTGCTCAAATCGCTTGAACCATCCGACCTTGACGAACTGCTGACCCGCGCTCTCACAACCGATACTGATCTGAAGCAACTTAAAATCAATGTCGAAGAAAAGGAGGCAATGTTCCGCTATTCGGGTGGTGACGCACGTAAGTTGCTCAACATTATCGATATTGTTGTCGGGGCACAATCGGGCAAACCGGAAATTGTAATCAATAATAAGATTGTTGAGGACATCTTGCAGGAGAATCTGTCGATGTACGACAAGAACGGCGAGATGCACTACGATATCATTTCGGCCTTCATAAAATCGATTCGCGGCAGTGACCCTAATGGCGCCGTTTACTGGCTTGCGCGGATGCTCGATGGCGGTGAGGATGTGAAATTCATTGCCCGCAGGCTGCTCATTTCGGCGTCGGAAGATATTGGTTTGGCCAACCCTAACGCTTTGTTGCTGGCCAACGCATGTTTCGATGCCGTGAACAAAATAGGAATGCCCGAATCGCGCATAATTCTTTCGGAGTGTGCTATTTATCTTGCGTCAAGCCCCAAAAGTAATTCGGGCTATATGGCCATCAACGACGCGCTTGCCACAGTCGGTCAGACGGGTAATCTGCCGGTGCCGCTTCACTTGCGCAACGCTCCGACAAAGCTGATGGAAAAAATGGGCTACGGAGCCAACTACAAGTATTCGCACGACTTTGAAGGTCATTTTGTTGACCAGGACTATCTGCCCAAAGACCTGCGTGGCCGCAAGTTTTACGATCCGCAACCCAATCCGCAGGAAGATACCATACGGGCCCGCCTGAAAAGCTGGTGGGCGCAGCGGTACGGGTATTAGGGATTAGATGTTGGTGTTGGGTGTTAGGTGTTAGGTATTGGGTCTTATAATCTGTAGTCCGTTGTCCTTAGTCTGCAGTCTAAAAACAAACCTTTGACAAAAATCGCAATTCCATTGACTAAAATTCGTCCGTTTGGTACGTTTTATGTATTTATGACAATGTCGCTATTGGCAAACTAAAACCGACGGACAATGGAAATCAACAACGCAAATAAAGCATCACAGGTGCGCATGGCTTATGGTTTTGTGCCAATTTTGGTGGTGCTGTCGGTTGCCGTGATTTACTGGGGCAACTTCAGTACTAACTTGGTTTGGCTGATTGGCGGCATCGCAATACTTGCCATCTATGTGGCTGTGGCTGTGCTGTTTGGCAATAATTTTGTAATAATATATGTCGGCCCTGACAAGGTAATTGTAAGATATAAAGCACTTTGGCCTGTCCGCACTGAGAATAATTCAATTGAGATTGATGCATCGGATTTTGCAGGTTACGAGATAACCAAAACTCGTTTCCGTACCAATCTCACCGTTTTCAAAAACACCCCCGGCGGAGTTGCAAAATATCCGAATGTTTGTATAAATTTGCTTGATGGAGAGCAGATTGAGAAAATCAAACGCGCTTTTGCCATTCTTGAAACTATAACAAAGAAAAGCAACTGATGGAGCAGGAAATGCCTGACTTGCGTGACTGTCTGGCGCTTTGGGCGGTGCCGGGCATTGGTAGTATGATGTCGAAACGAATAATCTCATATTCGGGAGGTATTAAAGAGTTATTTCGACTGAAAACCAATGATTTGTTGCGAATACCGGGCATTGGACAAACTCTTGCCGAAGCAATCCGACACGAAGACTACTACCGCATTGCTGATGAAATGCTTGACTTTGCAAACAAATTGGATGTTAGCATTTTAACTTGGTTCGACAAGCGCTATCCTTCACGTCTTAAATCTTGTGAAGACAGTCCACTTGTTCTTTTTGTAAAGGGGCAACCCATCGATTCAGCCAAAAAATACATTGCAATGGTAGGCACTCGTTCGGCCACGCAGCGTGGTCAGGCGTTCACCCGCGAGTTGGTCGAGCAAATCGGCCGCACGCACCCCGATGTCTGCATTGTGAGCGGGCTGGCCTATGGTATCGATATTGCCGCACATAAGGCTTCGGTTGAATTTGGTGTTCCAACCTATGGCGTACTTGCCCATGGTCTCGACACCATCTATCCGACTCAACATCGTGGTGTGGCTACTGAGATGTTAAAAAAAGGCGGTCTGGTGACCGAATTTTATCCGAAAACGGTTCCCGATAAAAACAATTTTGTGCGGCGTAACCGTATCATTGCCGGTTTGTGCGATGCAACTATTGTTGTGGAGTCGGATGTTAAAGGAGGTTCGCTCATTACGGCTGAATTGGCCAATGCCTACAACCGAGACGTATTTGCTTTACCCGGTCGTCCGTCCGATAAATATTCGTCGGGCTGTAACAAACTTATCAAAACCAGTCAGGCACACCTTGTTGAGTCGCTCGACGATATTGAGTATGTTTTGGGATGGAACAGTCAGCCAAAGGCCATTCAGCGCAGTCTGTTTATCGATCTTGATCCCGAAAGCCAGAAAATATATGATGTTCTGCAAGACGGCGAACTCTCTATCGATGTAATCTGCAGGAGCACAGGAATGCCCATGCCCAAAGTGTCGTCGCTGTTACTAACAATGGAACTGAATGGCGTTGTGCGCGGAATGCCAGGAAAACTTTACACAAGACAGTAAGTACTATTTGACAATCACAGTCTTAAGCTCTTACTATACTAATCGAACGATGCATACATGTTTTACATGGTATGCGCAAACGCCAGCGTAGCTACGCTGATTTTCACATTGGGGTTTTTGTCGAGCAGTGCCTGAGCGCATCCTTCAATGGTGGCGCCAGTTGTCAGCACATCATCCACAATGAGCACATGTTGACCATTAAGATTGGTCTCGTAATTGGCGGCAAAAACACTTTTCACGTTTTCCCAACGCTCAATGCGACTTTTTTTTGTCTGCGTTTCGGTGAATGTTGTGCGGACAAGTGTTTTTGTATCTACCTGAATATTCATTGCCTTCGACATTCCCTTGGCAATCATTTCACTTTGATTGTAGCCGCGTTTTTTGAGTTTGTCGGCATGAAGCGGAACCGGAATAATTCTGTCGAAATGTTTGAATTCTGGTTGTGTAATAAGTTCGTTGCCAAACCGTTTGCCCATATATATGCCAATATCGCTGCGTCCTTTGTATTTGAGCGCATGTAACAAGTGTTGGAAATCACTGCTTTTTAGAAAGTAGAAATATGAAGTAGCGACTTCGATTGGAATTCGGCCCCAAAAGCATTTTTCAACCAAATTTCCACGAATCTTGTGAAAGTTGGTTTTTGGCATTTTCATGAGGCAGTTTGCGCATAGCTTTTGTTCTCCTCTCACCAAAGCCGTACCACAAGCGCCACAGGCTGGTGGCGAGAAGAGCGACAGAAGGTCGCCGCCCAACTGTCGTATGGTGTCGGGCCAGTGCATTACTCGGGCAGGAGTCTGTTAATCAGCCTAAGTTTGTGGGTATAGTTATTGATCTCGCGGTTGTAGATACCCTGATGGTCGATGGTATCGGTGCGTACACGGCCTTGTGATGCGTGAATAATGCGGTTCTCACTCATAATCAGGCCAACATGCACAATTTCACCTTCGGTGTTGTCGAAAAACGCAAGGTCGCACGGGCGGGCGTTGTCGATGAACGGCACGGGCATGCCCATAGTTGCTTGCTGCGATGCGTTGCGCGGCAGTTGGACACCAACGGTACTGAACAGCACCTGTACAAGTCCGGAGCAGTCGATGCCAAGCATTGTCTTGCCACCCCAGAGATACGGAGCGCCTATGAGCGATTCGGCCAGCAGCGTTATGTTCTCGCGTTTGCCGCTATACCTCTGGCTGTCAGAATAATAAGAATATAAATGATTGCCAACCTCGATATTGAAGCTTGGTCCGCGGCCATAGAGCACAGAGCCGGCCGGCAGAGGCAGTTGCCATTGGTTGTCGACAATCACAAAATCGAGCGGACGACTTGCAACGTGCCGTTCCGACGCAAGCAGGCGGTGCAGTTGGTCGCCCTCGACAGGAACAAGCAGCTTGCTGTTAATCCAGCCTTCGGCCCCGTCCGTATTTATTTTCACGCGGCACCAGTTGCCTTCTGTTTCGATTACACGATACATCTCGCCAAACAGAATTTGTGTTTCCATCTCGGCGCCCTCACTTGGTTCGGTGCGTACTGGAATTAGGCTTTGATTGCAGAAATATGAAGTGTCCATTTTGCTCTTATAAAGTGTCGGTAAGATAGTGATTTCTATTGATATGGATTAAAAAAGTTGGCGATTTTCGATGTCTTAAAATAGCAAGCCCCCGAACCGAAAGGTTCGGGGACTTTATGCTTAATTTTTCTTTTTATTAAAAAATGAAATTCGAACTGATTGACCGCTCCTGATAGACGCTCTTAATGGTGTTGGCGAACAGGTCGGCAACCGACAGAACGGTTATCTTGTCACATTCCTGCTTCAAAGGAATGGTGTCGGTGGTAATTACTTCGGTGATAGGCGAGTCCATCAGACGCTCGTATGCCGGACCTGAAAGAATTGGGTGAGTGGCCATTACACGAACGCTGCTTGCGCCCTGGTCCATAATCACTTGTGCTGCTTTGGTTATTGTTCCGGCGGTGTCAATCATATCGTCGATAATAACCACATTGCGGTCTTTCACATCGCCGATAATACGCAATTCGTCGACCACATTGGCCTTTGCGCGGTGCTTGTGACCGATGGCCATTGGTGCGTTCAAGTATTGTGCGTAGGCGTTGGCGCGTTTCGAGCCGCCCATGTCGGGAGCCGCAATTGTCAGATCTTTAATATTTTGGCTGCGCAGATATGGCACAAAAATCGATGATGCGTAAAGGTGGTCGACCGGCAGGTTGAAGAATCCCTGAATTTGGTCGGCATGCAGGTCCATTGTGATGACGCGCGACACACCTGCGGCTGTAAGCAAGTCGGCAACCAGTTTTGCACCGATTGACACACGCGGACGGTCTTTGCGGTCTTGACGGGCGAACCCGAAGTAAGGCATCACTGCGATAATCTTGTAGGCCGAAGCGCGTTTGGCGGCATCAATCATCATCAGCAGCTCAAGCAGGTTGTCGCTCGGCTGGAATGTCGATTGGATGATGAAAAGATTTGAGCCGCGGACGGTTTCTTCGTACGAGGTAGCGAATTCGCCGTCGGCAAAGTGCTGAACCAAAGAACGGCCTAATGTTATACCATAACTGTCGGCAATTTTCTCGGCAAGATATCGCGTTGCGGTTCCTGAAAACAATTTTATTGGCGCAGACAACATAGTTGATTGATATTCAAATGTTTATTTTTAGAATCACCATTAGCAAAATTATAAATAATTTGTATAGCAATGTGTTTTTTTGGAAACATTGTGCTCAAAATATCAACAAATAGTTAAGTGGTTGATAGTGAGAAAATAACAAAATGAAGGGATGTGAGCGCGGCGGTAGTCTGGATTTTAATCGTGCTTGATTGATAAACAAAAAAAGAGCCGCCTTTTGGTGGCGACTCTTTGATTACATATCTGTGCTGATGTTATTTCTTCGGGAAAATCCAAAGGATAATCAGGATGATGCCACCGATACCTGTGAGCAGCAGAAGCAGCCACCATGGCGAGAATCCGGCGTCGCGCAAGCGGCGGGCGCCCATTGCCAAACTCGGGATTAAAATGATGAGTGACCATATCCATGTCACAAATGCAATTATAGGCAGTATTGCGGTTATAACACCAATTACAATGCCTATCAGGAACAACCACAAAATGGTGAGCCAGAAATCTTTGCGCGATGTGCGACCCGAAAAATCAAAGTATTTCGAGAAAAATGTTTTAAGTAAATTGACCATAAGCAAAAAAATTAAAGTTTATAAATCATACCAAATATAAAAGTATGATTCAACTTTAGCAAGTGAATAATAACAAAAAGTGACGATTTCGCTGCTTATTCGATGCGGCTTTTGTTGGCGGTATCAATAAAGTCGAGAATCTCGTCGCGGCCAATTTGTTTCTCCGACGACGTGCAGAAGAAAGGCGGCAACTCTTCCCAATCTTCAAGTAATTTTTGCTTGTAAATATCTGTGTTCTTGTTTAATGCCGTTTTCGAAAGTTTGTCGATTTTGGTGAAGACAAGTGCGATAGGAATGCCCTGCTCGCCTGCCCAACGAATAAACTCAATGTCGATTGTGAGTGGTTCGTGGCGGCTGTCGATAAGGATGAACAAGCAGTAAAGGTTCTCACGGTTGCTAATGTAGTCGCCAATGAACGACTTCCACGTACGGCGTTCCGATTTGGCCGTTCTGGCGTAGCCATATCCCGGAAGGTCAACCAAATACCAATTCTTATTGATTATGAAATGGTTGATGGTTTGCGTCTTGCCAGGTTGTCCCGACACTTTGGCAAGTTTTTGGTTGTTGGTCAGCATATTGATGAGCGAGCTCTTGCCCACGTTCGAGCGTCCGATGAAAGCGTACTCAGGCATCTCCGGCGCCGGACACTTCCGATAGTCGGTGTTGCTCATTACAAATGTGGCTGACTTTATTTCCATTTCTTATTTATTGTTGCGGACTCACGCAGTGCGTTCCTGCCATTATTAGGGCGTGGCAATGCAGCGTCCCTACATTACTCTTCCTCTTCAGGTTTGATTTCGCCTTTCGAACCGTCCTTGGTTTCAATTTTCGGTGAGCCGATATAGAAAAGACTGGCTTTTGCCGCAAGGTCGGCCACAATCAGGTCTGATGTTTTGGTACGGGCAACGCCGCCGCCCATTTCGGCATAGAAAACACTGTTTTCCATTTCGTCGGCAGCATACGAACCGCCTGATGATGTTTTCAGTTTCACAGCTCTCGATTTGCCGTTGAGCCGTACAAATCCGCCTCTGGCAACCTTCACGTTAACCGAATCGGACTCAACCAAAAGGTCGAGTTCGGTGCCGGCACCGGCCTCAAGATGCAGAATATCAGTGGTTATGGCACCACGGTTGATGCACTTTGCGTTACCGCCCAATTCAACAGCATCCAATTTCGGGCAACCGACGGTAACAACCACGTTGCTCTGGCGTGTAAGAGCCTCGCCGCTGATTTGCAGTTGGCCGTCAACCACTTTGTATGAAACTTTATCAGTTTCTCCGGCTTTGACCGTAACACTTTGTGGCTGACCATATTTGATACTCACTTCCATTCTGCCGAAGACCTTTATTTTGGTGAATTCGGGCAGGTCGGTCTGCGCCGAAGCCGACAGACCGATGGTTAGTGCCGCAATTGCTGCAAAAGCTCTTATCGTTTTCATAGCAAACAATTTATATCGATATTAAAACCATTTCTGCACATCTTCAAGCGAGAGTGCGGGAATCTCGAGTTTGTTCTTTTTGCGGTAGCCGTTAAGTTGCTGGTGAACCTGTGTTGGCTTACAGTTGCGCAGATTCTCAACCGAGTTGAATCCGGCCTTAATAACCACCTCAGCCCATTCGGCGGGAACACCAATTGCAACAAAATCGTCAGGTGTAACGGTTTGTGCTTTCTTCTCGGGTTTCATCTGCGGGAAGAGCAGCACCTCTTGAATTGTCGGCTGGCCAATCATAAACATTGCAAGGCGGTCGATGCCGATGCCGATGCCCGATGTTGGCGGCATTCCGTACTCAAGGGCGCGCATAAAGTCGTAGTCGATAATCATTGCCTCGTCGTCGCCTTTGTCGGCAAGTTTCATCTGCTCAACAAAGCGGTTGTACTGGTCAATTGGGTCGTTCAACTCCGAATAGGCGTTGGCCAGCTCTTTTCCGTTGACCATCAGTTCGAAACGCTCGGTCAGGCCGGGTTTTGAACGATGCATTTTAGTGAGCGGCGACATCTCCACCGGATAGTCGGTGATGAATGTCGGCTGAATGAATGTACCCTCGCAGAACTCGCCGAAAATCTCATCGATGAGCTTGCCCTTGCCCATTGTCTCGTCAACCTCCATACCCTTCGACAGACAGAACTGGCGGATTTCGTCCTCCGACTTGCCGTTGCAGTCGAAGCCGGTTTTCTCCTTAATGGCGTCGAGAATCGGCAGACGGCGGTAAGGCGCTTTGAACGACACAATGTTGTCGCCGATTTTGCTCTCGCTGCAACCATTCACGGCGATACATATCTTTTCGAGCATCTGCTCTGTGAAACTCATCATCCAGTTGTAATCCTTGTACTGAACGTAAAGCTCCATACAAGTGAATTCGGGGTTGTGGTTGCGGTCCATACCCTCGTTGCGGAAGTTCTTGCCAATCTCGTAAACACCCTCAAAACCGCCAACAATCAAGCGTTTAAGGTACAACTCGGTGGCAATTCGCATATACATATCGATGTCGAGCGCGTTGAAGTGCGTGATGAACGGACGAGCCGATGCGCCGCCCGCAATTGCCTGAAGTGTAGGCGTTTCAACCTCAGTGTAGCCTGCCTCGTCAAGTATCGAACGCAGGGTGCGGATGATGGTGGCACGTTTCAGGAAAGTATCTTTAACTCCTTCGTTCACAACTAAATCCACATAGCGTTGGCGATAGCGCAATTCAGGGTCTTCGAAGGCGTCGTAAGCAACACCGTCTTTGTATTTAACGATTGGCAGCGGACGCAAGCTCTTGCTCAACACAGTCAGCTCGCTTGCGTGAACCGAAATCTCGCCCATCTGTGTGCGGAAAACGTATCCCTTGATTCCGATAAAGTCGCCAATATCAAGCAGTTTCTTGAACACAACGTTGTACATATCGGCATTGTCCTCGGGGCAGATGCCGTCGCGGGCAATGTAAACCTGAATGCGGCCCTTGCTGTCCTGAAGTTCGATAAACGATGCCTTGCCCATAATGCGGCGGCTCATAATACGGCCGGCTATGGTTACGTCGCGCTGCGGGGCGTCGTCCGAAAATTCATTTTTTATGTCGGTTGAGTAGGCCGAAACCACATATTCGGCTGCCGGATAAGGGTCGATGCCCAAGTTGCGAAGTTCTGTAAGACTCTGACGGCGTTGCAGTTCCTGCTCGCTAAGTTCGATGTTGCTCATATTTAAATTGTCTCTTTGAAATTTTGCGCAAAGATAGCATAAGTGAGTAAAGTATTGCTAAATCAGATACGGATTGTTCTGCCGTTCAAAACCGATTGATGTTTGAAGTCCGTGGCCGGGCAACACAGCGGTGTTGTCGGGCAGGGCAAGCAGTTTGTCGTGTATCGAACTGATGAGTTGCGGCTCGTTGCCACCAGGCAGGTCGGCACGGCCTATGCTATTGAAAAACAGAGTGTCGCCGCTGAAAAGCACGTTGTCGGCCTCACAGTAAAAACAAACACCGCCAGCCGAGTGTCCGGGCGTGTGAAGTACCGTCAGTTCGGTGTTGCCAAATTTGATGGTCTCGCCATTGGTGCAAAACTGTGTGGGATAAGCCACAGTGCGTTCGCCAAAGCCGTAGCTCATACAGATGTGGCTGAAATTCTCAATCCACGGCAGGTCTTCAGCGTGACAGTAGATTTCCGGCTTGTACTGCTGCGCCACCCAATCGAGCCCGAAAATATGGTCCCAATGGCAGTGAGTGCATAATACCGCCTTGACAGTCAGGTTCTTGACGCTGATAAAATCTGTCAGAGCCGCATTCTCGCGCTCGTTGAAATTTCCGGCATCGATAATCACCGCCTCACGCGTCTCGTCGTAAACAACGTAGGTGTTTTCTTGTATCGGATTGAAAACAAACTGTTTGTATTCCATTGCCAAAATCGGGTTTAAAAAATCGAAAGTAGTAAAATAGGAACGCAAATACAAACCCAAACAAAAAAGCCGCTCCCCAACGGGAACGGCCTTTTATCTACACATTCAATTAATCAACTCTTCAATTAATCAATTAGTCTGTTAATCAGTCAATCAATTAATACTCCTGCCAACTCTTAATCTGAATGTCGTCCATTTCGCGGACGCAGCTTGCGTGGATGAACGCGCTTGCAAGGCGGGCGTTGGTGAGCAACGGAATGTTATGGTCGATGGCCGAACGGCGGATTTTGTAGCCGTTGGTCAGTTCGCGGTGCGTGTGGTTTTTCGGGATGTTGACAACCAGGTCAATCTTGTGCTCCTGCATAAGTTCGGTGATGTTGGCGTCGCCAGTGTGCTCGTCGGGCCAACTAACGCGCTCTGCGGTAACACCGTTGTCGGCAAGGAATTTCTGCGTCCCTGCGGTGGCGTAAATCTTAAGGCCTTTTTCCTGAAGCATTTTGCACGAGTCGAGCAAGTCAACCTTGCCGCGAACGTCACCCGACGAAACCAGAACACCCTTTTCAGGTTTGTGGAAGCCTACCGAGTAGAGAGCGGCCAGCAGAGCGTCGTTGAAGTCGGTGCCAAGGCAGCCAACCTCACCAGTCGACGACATATCGACGCTCAAAATCGGGTCGGCGCGGTGCAGACGGGCAAACGAGAACTGCGATGCCTTCACGCCGATGTGGTCGATATCGAAATCCGACGAATCGGCCCTTTGCACTTGCTCGCCAAGCATAATCTTTGTGGCGGTCTCGATGAAGTTGCGTTTCACAACTTTCGACACAAACGGGAACGAACGCGATGCACGCAGGTTGCACTCAATCACCTTCACCTCGTTGTTTTTGGCAAGATATTGGATGTTGAAAGGTCCGCTGATGTTCAGTTCTTTGGCTATCTTCTTGCTTATCTGTTTAATGCGGCGTGCTGTGGCCAGATAGATGTTCTGTGCGGGGAACACCAGCGTTGCGTCGCCCGAGTGGACACCTGCAAACTCAATGTGCTCCGAGATGGCATACTCGTAAATCTCGCCGTTCTTGGCCACGGCGTCGAACTCTATCTCCTTGGTATTCTGCATAAACTGCGAAACCACAACAGGATACTCCTTCGACACTTTGGCGGCGGCGTTCAGGAAGGTGCGCATTTGGTCCTTGTCGTAGCAGACGTTCATTGCCGCGCCCGAGAGCACGTACGACGGACGAATCAGCACGGGGAAGCCAACCTCGTCAACAAACTTGTCAATCTCCTCGAAACTTGTCAGAGCCTCCCAGCGCGGTTGGTCAATGCCAAGTTGGTCGAGCATTGCCGAGAACTTGTTGCGGTTTTCGGCGCGGTCAATCGAAACAGGCGAAGTACCAAGGATTGGCACATTCTGACGGTAGAGTTTCATTGCCAGGTTGTTAGGAATCTGTCCGCCAACCGACACAATCACGCCCTTCGGAATCTCAAGGTCGATGACGTCGAGCACGCGCTCAAACGACAACTCGTCGAAATACAGACGGTCGCACATATCGTAGTCGGTGCTGACTGTTTCGGGGTTGTAGTTAA
>JAGCFC010000005.1 GCA_017650325.1 Salinivirgaceae bacterium
AGGAAGATAATTGGAAAACAGACGGAATTCCATTCGAACTGACTGTTTTGGAGATAATCGTCAGTCTAACCAAGAACCGCGTGTTGTCGCGCCTAACTGAGGGGTTAACAATGGATGAGGTTGCGCAGCTGTTCGACGAAATGCCAACGTACATAGATGCCATAAACAGCGTTCCATACTATTTTCGCATTCGTCCGGTGCTTCCATGCGACAAGTGGGAAAAAGAAAAGTGAGCGAAAAACGAAATTTAAACATTTTCAACCCTTTAAACATTAAAACTATGAACGCAGAAGAATTATTTAAAGAATTAAAGACTGATACGTCGGAAAACATTATAAAGCAACTTAAACAATTGTTTTTCAGTAGAAAAATAAAAGAATTGGTAACCGACAAAGACACTGCCGCTATAAATCTTGAAGAAAACAGAATAATGTTGGATGATTTTATCGCCAATATTGAGCAAGAGTTGCCCGAAGCCGAACTGATTTACTATATGAAAAGTATCCCACGATGGATAAAAATGAAAAATGTGGATTTTGAGTTTGAGGCTTTCGCCATACATTTTTACGACCGAACCATTTCATTTCGAAGCTTTTATGCGATAGAAAACATTGCAATTTTGTTGCGGAAATTCAACCTAATTATGCCTATTTGGGAGTCTGAATTTCGGAATTTTTACACTGAAAACCAGCAAAAAATCAATGAATTGGAGAGCAGGCGACTGATTAGCAGTTCTAACAAATTGAATGTAGTTAAAGAATATTTGCAACGTAAGGCCTTCGACACAGCCATTATGAACAGACGATTGCTGCCAGATATGAATGATTCGGTTGTTGATGCCCTAATAAAGGATAAGAAAGGATTACAAAATTATAAATTCAGTTTCTGTGGTGGACGTGACGGTGATATGAGATTGGATTTCAACGTGGGTGGCAGCTGTTTGATAGGCCTATGCTCGGCCGAAGTTCTTCTCGAAATCGACCGCCGCATTCCGCAATGGATTGAGGAAGGCAAAGAATTGGAGCGCGAATTCGACAAGCAAGAGAAAATTAAGCAGATAAATGAAAACTCTACTAAAGTACTTGTAAAGAGCAAGATGCATGAGTTGGGCTGCGAGTACAAGTTCAACCAGAAAGAGCAAGACTATCGTTATCAACAGTCAAAGAAGCCAATAGAGTATATTTTGGAAGTTAAATTACAGAAAGGCAGAAAGTTAGTTGTAACTATCCCGTCCAACAACCTCAACCGAGTGCGCAAAACACTCGACTCGCTTGAAGCCTCAATCAACGCCATAAACAGCGTGCCAATGAACCACCGAATCAAGTTTCAGTTCGTTGGCAACGAAGATTGGACGAAAGAATAAGTTAAGATTTGGTGTTAGATAATTTAGAATAAAGAATTTCAACTTGTTAAACTTTTAAATCATGAATTTCAACAATTTAATTAATCGCTTAAAAATGTACCACTACCCCTATTGGGGACAGCTCGCGATAATTTTTTACGAGGAGAAACTGAAGGAAATGAACTATGCGCCGAAAGCGGGAAAGGGATGGGATTTTTGCAATAAGGCTAAATCACATTTCTCTGCCGACAGTCTGAAGTACCACAATAATACATTGGATAGCATTGAGTTGAAACACACGTGGTACCGCATTGATTATACATGGTCAATGCTGCGTTGTTCTGTCGACACTATTTTAGCGTCGTATTTTCCCATTGCAAGTATTTTGATTTTGAATGTCGATGGTGATGATTTGGCGCGCCACTTGCAGAAAATCGATGACTCAATCCCAGAATGGAAGGCTGAATTCAAGGAGTTGTGCCGCGAAAATTACCGTCAAGTTGAAAACATTCTGAATAAAAAAATCGAACTGTCCCATGCTGTAAACATGTATTTGGAAAACAAAATAGAATTGATGCAAGTGTTATACGATGGCGAGCAGGTAGCTACCGCAGACGATTTGAAAGCTCAGGGCCTGCCAGTCGAAAAAAGAGACGGGGGCAATGTTGTTTGTTGCAGGAATATGACAATTGAAACAGAAATATGGGGCCACACAGCAATGAGGCTTAAAAGTTCAGATTATGAAATAATTGCTCCAAACGGTTTGTCGGTTGATGCCATTTTCGAAATTGACCGAAACATTCCGCAATGGATTGAGGAGGCAAAACCCATTCAACACGAATTGCAGAAGCAACATAAAACCAAACAAATAGGCGAAAACAGTATCGCCGCTCTCGTCAAAAGTCGGATGCGGGAATTGGGCTGTGAATACCAGTTTGATGGTGGCTTGTTGGAAATCAAACTGCAGTACGACAGGAAGTTGGCCGTCAGACTGCCCTACTCCAACCTAACCAAAGCAAAGCGGATACTCAACTGTCTTACACAACACATTGCCGCCGTCAACAGCATACCTGACGAGTACTTGATAAAAAGCCTCTCGAGCTCCGACATGAGGGCTGTTGGTAAGGCGACGCCCGAGGTCGACAGCAGCATGAAGCAAATGGGTTACAATTATTCGTGCTACTACGATTTTCCAGCATCCAAAACCAACAAATTCGAATTGTTGGAGGTGGTTGTCCAATTACAAAAAAAACGCGAGTTGGTTATGCGGAAATCGAAAACACCGAAGCCAACTAACCAAGTGCTCGATGAAATGCCCGCGTACATTGACGCCGTAAACAGCGTGCCGTACTATTTCCGCATTCGTCCGGTGCTTTCGGGCGATAAGTGGACAACCGAAAAAAGCAATTGATATGCCTGATTTTGCGTAGGTTGGCATTTTAATCAACTATGCAAATCAACAGCATGTTAAAAGTGCATGACAAAAAAACGCAGTGCAAGCATTTGCCCGCACTGCGCCCGATTATTACATTATAACTTAATCCTACAATCCCATGTGTTTTCGCACGGCTGCATCGATGGCTTCGCCACGCAAATCACGCTCAAGAATTGTTCCGTCGGGACCAAAGAGAATAATGTGCGGAATGCCCATAATGCCGTAAAGGTTGGCGCACGAATCATCGGTGTTCAACATTTGCGGATAGTTGATTCCCAATTCAGAAATCGCCTCTTCCGAATCCTCGGGGCGGTCGCTCACCGTTACGCCCAAAACATTGAATTTCTTGCCTTTATATTTATCATAAACTTTAATCAAATTTGGAATCTCAGCACGGCAAGGTCCGCACCAGCTTGCCCAGAAATCGACCAGAACATACTGGCCTTTGCCAACATAATCGGACAGCTTGGTTGTTTTTCCATTGTATTCGGCGGCAAAATCCGTGAACATCGTGCCAACGGCAGTAGCTTTCTCTCTTTCCGCCATTGTCTTCTCAAGTTCTAACATGGCTGCTTCGCTTTCCAAACGCTGTTGGATATATCGGCCGAACACTCCCGATCTGATTTCGGGGGCGGCAATGGTATCGAACAAATTGCTTACCGATGTGAAACCACACTGCGACGCATAAATAATGGCTCCCTCCTCTTTGCTGTGCTGCTTTGTGTAGTCCATCAGTTTATCGAGCAACGAATCGCGGGTGGCAACATATTCTTTATAAAGCTCCTCATCGAGAGGTTGCTGACCCTGAAGCTGCCTGCTCATCTCTTTGATTCGCGCAGTGCTTTCGCTGTAAAACTCATCGAACTTACGCCACGATTTGTAAAAAGTACCGCCATCGAGGTCGAAATAACCGTTGTGAACTGTCACTTTGGCGGTTTCGCCCGGCACCAAAATAAAGTTGACATACGCCTGGCACGGAATGTCGCCTGGGAAAATGGCCTGAAGGTAAATGTAGGTCGGGTAGTCGATTTGGGTTTCGAAGTGGAACTTCTTGTCCTTCACAACAACAACCTCGAACGGTTTCTCAGGGTTGACTCTGAAGTTTGTATCGCCGATGAACACATTGTAGGCCGAATCGGTAATTGCCTCATCAACAAAACCTTCGATAACAAAAGTGTTCGATTTTTGGGTGCACGATGCCAGCAATCCCACCGACATTGCACCACACAAGATGTGCTTGAGAAATTTGCTCATAATGATTAGTTTTTAGTTAGTGGTTCAAATATATAAAAAAAAAAGAATGTCCGTTCGGACATTCTCGTGAAATATGTTTCGCACTCAGCATAAAAGAGTTATGCCGGGAAAAGACTTACTCTTTGTGGCGAGCCTTGAGTTCGCGTGCAAGGTCCTCGATGCGCAGACCTTTCTCGGTGAGCAGCACAATAAGGTGATAGATTAGGTCGGCACTTTCGTAGAGCAGTTGCTCCTGCGTGCCGTTTGTGGCTTCGATGATTGTCTCAACTGCTTCTTCGCCAACCTTTTGCGATATTTTGTTAACGCCTTTGGTGAACAGTTTTGTGGTGTACGAGCCTTCGGGCATCTCACGTTTGCGGCGCTCGATAAAGTCTTGAAGATAAGAGAGAAACGCAAGGTCGGCAATGTTTTTCTCGCCCATAAACGAGTCGGCGCCCGTGGTTGAGCCGTCGGGTGTGGCCTTGATAACAATGGCCGCACCGCTGTTGTCGGCGGTTATTGAACTGACAGCCACAGGTTTGTTATACTCGCCGCTGGTGAGCAGTTCGGGCTGGCCGCCATTGAGCAGATAAACGTTCTTTTCTGTTTCCATCAAATCCACGCAGGCGGCATTGGCATAACCCACGCGAAGAATCCGAAGTGTACGGCTGTCCTGCACAACTGCCTGAACCTGACCGTTATTTTTTGTGAAATCGATATTCATAAAATCATTTTTGTTGCGGCGGCAAAGATAAAAGAGATTTTGGTTTAATCGAGGAATTTGAAATGGTTGCGGTGAGTGGTTTTAGCGCTTCGTCCATCACTCAATCTCAAAACTCTCTGTCTGTAAATCGCAATAGTAACGCCCGCTTGTTGCGGTGAATTTCAAAACGCAATAATCGGGGTCGGTCACGCCGCCTTTGTAAAAAAGAGTGTCGCCGCGTTTCCAAAGCATTGTTTTGCTTTCCTGGTCGGTCAGGACTTCCATTGTGCCTTTGAACATTACACCCTGGTAGCGAATCAGGCCCTTGCGGTAGAAATAGATACTTGCCTTGGGGTTGTTCTGATACTGCCTGACTCTCATTGAAGAGGTGTTGGTTGAAAAATAGAATTCCTTTAAACCGACACGCCTACGAGGTTTTAGCATAGCCTTTACATTCGGAAAGTTCTCGCTGTCGACGGAACAAACGAAAGCCACTTTGCGGCGGCTGACAAATTTTTCAAGTTTCTTCAAATCCATTTTTCTCGATTTTGGTCCAAACCTACAATAATTTGCGTTATGAAAAACGGTTAAGTTTTTTGTTATTTTTGCAAAAAACAAATACGCGAGTTATGGCACAATACACTATTTCATTAGATAGACGCACTCTTTTCGGCAGAAATATGTTCAACTTCCTTGCTGGAATGAATTGCATTAATGCGAATACGCCAAACATTGCCGATGTTGATGAGCGCACCACCGAAGGAAAGCGATTGATTAAAATATTGAACGCATCTGGCGTTATCAAGCAAGATGTGGTATCTACCACCGAAGTAACAAAGGACGATATTGAAAAAATAAGAGAGTTATCGCACCGACGGCTTGCCGAAAAAATTGAATTGTATGGTCTATAATCAGCGCGATATTGTTTGGGTAAACTTTCAATTTAACGACGGCCAATTTAAGCCGCATTTGGCAGTGATTGTTTCTGACAATTCTCTGCACGAAACAACTGGCGATTATTATATAGTGCTAATATCATCGAAACAAATATATCCCGAAAACACAATTGAAATAACCGATGAAATGGTAAACGGCTGGTCTTTTGAAAAAAAGAGTTACGTTATTTGCCATATTATCGAAAGCGATTTGAGCCGCGATTTTCAACGCAAGGTTGGTACTGTAAAAAAAGAATATTTTGATTTGATATTAGATAAGGTTTTGCTCACCATTTTTAATAGATAAAATGCGTTTGATAATCCAATAAAACGCACCACGCATAGCCTAAAACCATCAACAATACACATTATAGCACTAAAGTCTATCGTTTGATAGGCTTTAGTGTGATATATATACTTGCTAATATATATAAAAACTTTTAAATCTACTTTGTAATGGTAACAAGTAATCTTCCAGTTTTGGATTCGTTACATAGAACGGAACATAGCCAATAGAAATTTTGATTTGCCATTGTTTGCTTCTGTGGTATTTCTCGATTCCTTTATGCAGGTCTTCGCAGAAGTCAGCCCGATCAGCGCAGCGAGTGTAAAGTATAAAGTTTGTTGGTTCATCGTCTGGCATAAAAATCTCGAAAGGCCAGGCGTAGAATGAGCCATCATACTCTCGCTTTCCTATTTTGAACCAATGGATTTTCTTTTTGTCATAGTATAATGGCATTCCACGGTTATCTACTTTATCGGTCTTTGCCATTATTTCAAATGTTTCGTATTCCATTCCACGGCTTAAAAGAAAATCCTTTACGCTTTCTATGTCGGCGTTGGTTTCTACGAAAGAATTGAGTTGGTTCGCAAAAAGCGAATCGATTTTTTGCTGGGCTTGTGAGTGACAAAATGTGGCGCACAGACAAAAGATTGCGACAAACTGTTTCATAGTGTTAGATTTTTATGCAATATACTAATTATTTTCAATCATATAATACTTTTCGTAGCAATCATTTGCAAATACCTAAATGTAGGAAAGCAAAACGTAGAACAATGTTATTTCACTGTTTAACGTGCAGCGCTGCTTATTCACTTTATCGAATGGTGCGCCAGTATCATTGAGATAATCGAACTTTATAAATCACCAATTTACAACCCAAATTCCTATTTCCAAAATTCTAATTCCTAAATCTTAAATTAAACTGTATTTTCGCAGCAAATCGGAAAAGGGATGAAACTTTCGGTCGTTATTGTCAACTACAACGTGAAATACTTTCTTGAGCAATGCCTGTATTCGGCTCTCAAGGCCGCGCAAGGTATTGACACAGAGATTTTTGTAGTCGACAACAACTCGGTTGACGGCTCGTGCGCAATGGTGGCCGAAAAGTTCCCGCAGGTGAAACTGATTGAGAACAAGAAGAACACGGGCTTTGCGGTTGCCAACAATCAGGCAATCAGGCAATCGACGGGCGAATATGTGCTGCTGCTCAACCCCGACACGTTGATTGAAGAAGACACCTTCAGCAAAACGCTGGCCTTTATGGACGCGCACCCCGACGCGGGCGGCCTGGGCGTGAAGATGATTGACGGCAAGGGCAACTATCTGCCTGAAAGCAAGCGCGG
>JAGCFC010000048.1 GCA_017650325.1 Salinivirgaceae bacterium
AGAGCGTGCTTCAAGATAGACGATTGTCAAGGCGTTTTCGGCCGCTTTGAGCAACGGAATAGCGTCGGTGTTGCTGACCGTTCCCAGCGATTCGCGCAGTTTCTCTTCGAGAGTGTGTTTCAATGTCGGCAAATCAGCGCCAGCGCGGTTCAGAGCGTCGATGGCCACACCGTCACCGTCGCGCAGGATGCCCAAAAGCAGGTGCTCGGTGCCAATGTAGTCGTTATTCAGTCTCACAGCTTCTTCTTTGCTGTAAATCAGAATCTTGTTGATTTTTGGTGAAAATTTCGAATTCATATATTCTTGAAATTTTTAACAAGGCGAATGTAACGAATTATAGTAAAGATAGGATTTGTTGTTGCATTTTCTTTTTCAACGGACATTTGTGCGAAAAAAAACACCCATAAAAACAATTCTAACACCCCTTCAATTATCAACAATCGCCCATTTTTTTTGTTGATAAAACATCGTTTTTCGAGGCGGTGCAAGGCTGTCTGTTGGCTTGAAAATTGTACTTTTAGGCGATTGAAAAAACTGAAGAAATTACTAAAAATTTTAATATAAATGATTGACGGACAAAGAATTATTAAAATCAATATCGAAGAGGAGATGAAGTCTTCGTATATTGATTATTCGATGTCGGTGATTGTGGCACGTGCCCTTCCCGACGTGCGCGACGGCCTTAAGCCTGTTCACCGTAGGGTGCTCTTCGGTATGAACGGTTTGGGCAACACATCAACCGCACCATATAAGAAATCTGCCAGAATAGTGGGCGAGGTGATGGGTAAATTCCACCCGCACGGCGACTCATCAATATACGGAACTCTTGTTCGTATGGCGCAGAATTGGGCTATGCGATACACGCTTGTCGACGGACAGGGCAACTTCGGCTCAATCGACGGCGACAACCCGGCTGCCATGCGTTACACCGAGGCGCGCATGACGAAGATTTCAGAAGAGATTCTTGCTGATATCGACAAAGATACGGTGGACATGACGATGAACTTCGACGAGACCATTCCCGAGCCGACCGTCATGCCAACCAAAATCCCGAACCTGCTAGTCAACGGTGCGTCGGGTATTGCTGTGGGTATGGCCACCAACATGCCGACTCACAACCTTGGCGAGGTGGTCGACGGCTTGTGCGCCACCATCGACAACCCCGAAATCACTGTCGACGAGTTGCTGCACTTCATTAAAGGCCCCGATTTCCCGACAGGCGGTATAATCTACGGCTATCAAGGTATCCGCGACGCCTACGAGACAGGCCGCGGCCGCATTGTTTTGCGTGGCAAGGCCGAGATTGAAAGCTCTGAGAACGGAAAATCTCGCATTGTGATTACCGAGATTCCTTACAACGTGAACAAGGCCGAGATGATCAAACATACGGCCGATTTGGTTAAGGAAGGTAAGATAGATGGTATAACAAACCTGAACGATGAGTCGGACCGCGAGGGTATGCGCATTGTTTACGATTTGCGTAAAGATGTCGTTCCTTCAGTGGTACTCAATAAGTTATACAAATTTACCGAGTTGCAGTCATCGTTCAGCGTGAACAATGTGGCTTTGGTTGATGGACGTCCTTACACGCTCACACTCAAAGAGTTGCTCACTCACTTCATCGATCACCGCCACGATGTGGTTGTGCGTCGTACGAAGTTCGACCTTCGCAAGGCCGAGGAACGCGCCCATATACTTGAGGGATTGATAATCGCTGTCGATAATATCGATGAGGTTATTGCCATTATCCGCGCATCGAAAAGTCCGGATGAAGCGCGTCAGGGCTTGATGAACAGATTCGCCTTGACCGAGATTCAAGCCAACGCCATTGTTGAGATGAGGTTGCGCCAACTCACCGGATTGGAGCAAGAGAAACTGCGCGCCGAGTACGAGAATATCTGCAAACTGATTGAGCACTTGAAGGCTCTGCTCGAAAGTCGCGATCTTCGTATGCAGCTCATCAAGGACGAGCTTATCGAAATGAAGCAGAAATACGGTGATCCGCGCCGCACTGAGATTGTTCCTGACGAGGGCGAGTTCAACCCGGAGGACTTCTATGCCGACGAGGATGTTATCATCACCATTTCGCATTTGGGCTACATCAAGCGTACCGCTTTGAGCGAGTTCAAGACTCAAGGTCGCGGCGGCACCGGATCAAAGGGTAGCAACACCCGCGACGAGGACTTTATCGAGCACATGTACAACGCCAACATGCACAGCACAATGCTCTTCTTTACAGAGATGGGCCGCTGCTTCTGGCTCAAGGTTTACGAGATTCCCGAAGGCACACGCACATCGAAAGGCCGCGCCATTCAGAACCTTCTGCAAATCGATCCGAACGACCGCGTGAAGGCATATATAAATGTGAAGACGCTCACCGACGCCGAGTACATTGCCAACCATTATATCTTACTCGTGTCGAAGCAGGGCATTGTTAAGAAAACAACGCTCGAGGCATACTCGCACCCGCGCCAGATTGGTGTTAATGCCATCAACATCCGCGAAGACGACCAACTGTTGGCCGCAGCGCTCACCGATGGTAAGAACGAGATTATTATTGGTGTGAAGAGTGGTAAGGCTATCCGCTTCAACGAGAGCGATATACGGCCGATGGGCCGCACCGCAACCGGTGTCAAGGGCGCTACGCTCGAAAACGGCGACGAGGTTGTCGGCGTTGTGAACGTGGGCGAGGAGAAGCAGGACATTCTGGTTGTTTCGGAAAATGGCTTCGGCAAACGTTCCGACCTTGACGACTACCGCATCACCCGCCGTGGTGCCAAAGGCGTGAAGACGCTCAACGTCACCGACAAGACCGGTAACATGGTTGCCATTATGGGCGTGGTTGACGATGAGGATTTGATGATAATCACCAAAAATGGCTTGACTATCCGTCAGACGGTGGCTGAACTGAGAGTTCTTGGCCGCGCCACACAAGGTGTCAAACTCATCAAGCTGCGTCCGAACGACGCCATTGCAGCCGTTGAGGTTGTGCCGCACGACGAAGAGGAGGAAGTGCCAGAGGATGGACAGAATGGTGACGCTCAGGGCGAACAGACTGAAGGCGCGCCTGCAGCTGAATAGCATTTTTTGAAACATGATAATTAAACGGGTAGGGCAACTTACCCGTTTTTTTATGCCCGTTTAGGAGAAAAAAGCGCCATCAAAAAACTTCTTTGCTGATTACCAAACAAAATGTTTTGAATATTGATGGATTTTATAATTTTATTGAAAGTTTTGGCGAGGATAGGGACGACTAATTTTCTTCAACCTCGATTGTTACTGTAAAATATTGATAATATGGAAATAACTATCATCTGTATCGGTCTGCTTTACTTCTTTTCGCACTATCTGACCGTACTCTACCAAAAGACGCGTATTCCCGATGTGCTCATTCTGATTATCGTTGGTATCCTCATTGGGCCGGTGTTCAAATTGGCTTCGATTGACAGTTTGGGAATGTTGGGGCAGGTGCTCACAAGCGTTGCCCTTATCATAATCTTGTTCGAGGGCGGACTTAACATGGAACTCTCGAACATTTGGGGCTCCATGCGTACGGCTGCGAAGCTGACAGTCAGTTTCTTCTTTATCACGGCAATGATTGTCGGGCTGCTGTTGCACTATATGCTGCACTATTCGTGGCTGCTGTCGTTCATCACTGGCTTTATTTTGGGCGGCACATCGTCGGCGGTGGTGCTGCCAATGGTGAGCTTGTTGCGCATGAGCGACAAGCCCCGGACCATTCTGGTGCTCGAATCGGCCTTGACAGATGTGTTGTGTATCGTGTTCGCCATCAGTTTCTTAAGCAGTTATTCAACAGGCATTGTCGAAATCGGAAAAATTGCCGGTTCGCTCATATCATCGCTGGTGCTGGCATCGGCTTTGGGTGTTGGCGCAGGCTATATCTGGCTTAGGCTGATGACCTGGATTAAGACTTTCCCGAACACGCAATTCACCACTTTTGCTTTTATGTTCATTGTTTACGGTCTGGCCGAATATTTCGGATTCAGCGGTGCCATTTCGGCGTTGGCCTTCGGCATTGTGTTGGGCAACTACAGTAAGATTCCTATGCCTCAAAAAATTAAAGACCAGCTGCCTGATGGTATTATCACCGAACTGGAACGCAGACTTTACAGCGAGATAGTCTTTTTGTTGAAGATCTACTTCTTTGTCTATCTGGGAATGGCCATACCGTTCGAGTCGTCGTATTTCTTCATAATTGCGGCGGCGTTGGTTGGTGCCATTTACCTTGCAAGGCTCTTTTCGACACGTTTTCTGGTGCGTGACACCGATATCAAATGGGAGGACAAGTCGGTTATGTCGGCCATGGTGCCCAAAGGCTTGGCTGCCGCCGTCTTGGCCGGTTTGCCGTTGCAGTATGGCATCCCCGAAGGTTCCGAAATACAGATAATTGTCTATAATGTGGTGTTTGTCAGCATTTTGGTTACATCAATTCTGATACCGCTCATTCGTACACGGTTTATCAGTAGGTTCTATCGTGTGTTCTTCCGTCCTATACCAAAACTCGAGAAGCTTGCCGTTAGTGGCAGGGGATCGGGAAGTAAAGAGCCGGATACTAATGTTGTTGAAAATAAAGAAGATAACTTATGAGTGGCGTTGAGATTATCGGTTATGTGGCATCGTGCTTGCTGCTGCTTGCCATGATGATGACATCTGTGGTTAAGTTGCGCATTCTCAATACTATAGGCTGCATAATGTACATTGTTTACGGACTTTTCATCGGCTCTTATCCCGTGGCTTTGATGAACGCCGCCATTGCTTGTGTCAATGTGGTGCATATCTATAGGAATCTTTTCTCGAAACACACCTTTGAGCTACTTGGTATTAAGAATGACGACAGCCTTGTTATTCCTTTTCTGAATCATTATAAGGCTGATATTGAGAAGAATTTTCCGGAATTTACGTTCAGCGACCTGCCTTATGCATGCTCGTATGTGATTGTTCGAAACATGAATATTGCGGGTATTTTTCTTGCTACCGACATGGGCAACGGCAATCTGCTTGTTGATCTTGATTATGTTATCCCGATGTATCGCGATTTTAAAGTGGGCGGTTTTCTTTTCAATACCAATAGGGAGTTATTTAAAAGTCGTGGTTTCAAAAAGATTACAGCATTGTCGGGCAGCCAGTTCCATACTCGTTATTTGAAACGTGTAGGTTTTGTTGAAGTGTCATCTGTGGCAGGCGTCAAGAAATTCGAACTTGACGTATGACCATAAAGGATTTGATTATTTCAAAAGATTAGGTTCAAGTGTTTCCGATTCAAGTCCACAGGCTTGTTATGAACATTGGAGTGGCGTCGGAAGCGGGAGTGAAGCCGCAGTTTTCGTAAAAGCCAACCTCTTTGTTATAAGCCACAACCACAATCCGCAGATAGTCGCGGTAGTGCTCCTTAATTTTCTCAACAAGCTGTTTGCCAATATTTTGTCCTTGATATTCGGGGCGCACAAGCAGATAGTGAACGTATGCGTTCATCACACCATCGTCCATGGCGCAAATCATACCGATAAGTTTGTCACCGTCCCAAGCCGAATAGACGGTCTTGAAATTACGCATGGCAACAACCAATTTGTCAGGGAAATGACCCGATGACCATTCAACCGACAGGAACAAATCTTTAAGCTCGTCGGCAGTAAATCCGTGAATATCTTTAATTTGCATTTTAAAATCTCCGCAATTACCGTTTCATTCTCTCAGTATCGGTCATTTCCACATCTTTGGCATTAAATCCTCCGATGCGCCATACGAGAGAGGCTTTGAACGTATTGAACAATTGATTGTTGATCTTGTTGTATTGGCCGTTGTAATCAACAATGGCGGGATATGGTCCCCAGCGTTCGAAAATGTCTGACCATTTGGCTGTGAAAATCAGATTATCCAGAATGCCCCATTTCATGCCAATCTCAAGATTGTAGCCATAATTTGAATCATAAATGCCTTCGATGGTTTTTGAGAGATACTCGGCATCAAGAGTGAATGCAAGGTTCGGTTTAGCTTCTGATACAGTAAAAGTGTTTTCAATACCCGCCGATATGGAGCATTTACTTCTGTCGAACGAAGTATTGTGAAAATTTGACATTTTATCGTGCGCGTATTGGAAAAATAAAAACAAGTTAGATTCCCAAAAACCAGCTTCAATTGGCACTTCGCCGCCCAATCCGGCAAATAATTCGTGGTCGAAATTCACTGTCTGATAATAATTCCTAAGTTCCTCGGCATTCTGATATGGCAGCTCGTGCAATGAACCTTTTTCATATATGAAATATGCGTTCAGATTATATTGCTTTTTAATAAGATATGAGAATTCAACATCGTAACAGGTTGAAGGTTTCAGTGTCGGGTTACCAATCATAAACTTGTAAGGATTCATTTGTGTTGTGTGAGGACTGAGAACCCAATACGAGGGGTATGTTTTGTATGTTGAGGCGGAGAATTGAATAATGTCGCGTTTGAGAGGCCACATTACCGACAGGCTTGGATAAACATGCCATTCGTCCCAAAGGGTTGTTTTAACGCCGTTTTGGTCATAGTCTGATTTGAAATATTCAACTTCAAATGTAAAGTCGAGTTGAATGCTGTCGAATATTGTGTTGATTGATTCGCCAAAAGCAGAGAACCGGCGTTCTTTTTGCAAGTTGTCGCCATAACTGCTTTTATCCAGTTCGTATGAATTCCCGTTAGGATAGAGGTAACTGACTTCTGTGGCGGAGTTTGTCATTGTGCCCTGTGCGCCAACACTCATCTGCCAAACATCGCTGAACTCCCAATCGTAACTTGCCAGCAACTTTAGTTGGTCGATGTCCATGGTTGAGTTGTTGTGGTAGTCGGTTGTGATATTATTGTTTTCCAGATCGATATATTTAGATTCGGTTTTGTCGAAGTACGACACATAGTCTGCAGTGATGCTTGCACCTCCGAACACTCCTTTTAGATTCACATTGTGCAGAAGATTTTTGTCGTTTTCGTCGTTGGTGCTGTTTACCATGCTGGTGTCTCCCGTATGAGAAAGGAATTTGGTCTCCGCCTTAATCGGGTCGTGATATTTTGATGATTTGCCGTAATACATCAGCGATATCACGTTGTCTTCGTTGAAGTTATAGTCAATCGATGTGCGGAATGTGTTGCCGTTTTTTTCCATGCCGGAGTTTGATTGCTGGTCAATAACAGTCTGAACATCGTTAAAATTGTTTATGGAGTAGTCGTATATCTCGAATCTTGTGGTGCCGCCTGACACATTGGCCAGAACGTCAACATCGAGTTTTTCGCCACGGTAAGCGACATTTGCCCTTGAGAGCCCCGATGCGTAGAACTTTTGTGTGTATTCCGACGCCAATTCCGCTACCAAAGGCGTCTGACGTTGTTTTTTGTCGGTTACTATATTGATTAGGGCTCCTTTAACACCATATTTCGCGGGAGCCTTATACATCACCTCGATATTTTCAATCTGGCTGGCTGGCAGGCTTTTCAACATGTCGGCAATATCGCTGTTGCTCAGCATTGTAGCTTTGCCGTCGATTATTATAGTGAGTTGTGAGGCGCCAACAAGGTTTATGCTGTTGTCGCGGACGGTTAGACCGGGAGTATATCTCAACAATTCAAAAGCGTTGTTTACCGCTTTCTTTTCGGCAATTTGTTGTGCGTTGTAAACCAATGCGTTATCCTTGATTGTAACAGTGTTTGAGTTTGCATTTACGGTAACGCTTTCCAATTGTCTGCTTTGATTGCTCAGTGTAATATTCTTCAGTGAATTGAGATTATTGCTGGAAAAAGCAATTGTTTTCGGTTCGTAGGCCAAATGTTGTATCACAACAAAACCACTTGCAATGTTAATTGGCAAATGAAAAACGCCTGACAAGTCGGAAGTCACTGCCTGTACAAAAACTGAATCGCTGTTTTGGAGAATTATAACTGCATTTGGTATTGAGCTGCCCTGATTGTCTGTAATTTTACCGCTAATTGTTTGCGCACAGCCAATTATTGAAGTAAACAGGATAGAGCAGATAACCGCTATGCATTTTTTCATATTATAACCAAATATATCGAGGATACTTTAGTGTTTAATCCTCAATCAAATTCACAACAAATGTAGAAAGAACTTCTGAAAATATTAATCTGCGTGGTATATACTTTTTTTTAAATGTGGAAGAGTTTTGATAAATGTGGTTTTTATTGCTACAAAACATTGTAAGTAAGGCCGAAATATTAATTCTGTCTTCGTTTGCGTTCTATTGTTTTGGCCCGAATTCCGTTGTCCGAAAATTGGTATATTTGGCCGCTGAATTCGAAAACAATGAACAGTTTTACCATATACCGGATGCCGCACGCCAACAGCTGCACGCTTGTTGAGCAGACGGCCGGAGAACCCGCAACGTTTCTGTCGTGCAACGAGCTGAACGGCCGCCGTGGATTTGTTGTGGCGCCATTCCGTGCCGATGGCGGGCAGCCTATTGTGCTCATCAATCCCGACAAGGTTACAGAATTGCCCGTTGAAGACGGCGCGCTGACCGATACCGATATGCTGCCAACGGTTGTCAGAAGGCAGGAGTATTCGGTTGATTTTGAGCGTTTTCATAGTCAACTTGTGCAGGGGCGTTTCCGCAAGATTGTGCTTGCGCGGTGTGCCACTGAGCAGACATCGGCACCCATACCGCCAATGGAGCTTTTCCGTCGCGCGTGCAAACTATATCCGCGGCTTTACATCGCCCTTGTATTCACGCCGCAGAGTGGAATGTGGCTCATTGCGTCGCCTGAGGTGCTGCTCGAGAACAGCGGCGGCCACTGGCTCACCATTGCCCTTGCGGGAACAATGCAACTTAATGATAATGAGTTGAATGGCGAAGGCGAGCAAATCCATTGGTCAACAAAGAACATTCAGGAGCAGCGCTATGTGGCATCGTATGTGGGCGAGTGCCTTAAGCAGTTCAATATCGATTACATCGAAAACGGCCCGCGCACAGTGCGTGTGGCTAATCTGGTGCATCTGCGCAGCGATTTCATCTTCGATATGAATCACAGCGCAATGGGTGACCTTCTCGACCGTCTGCACCCGACACCGGCTGTATGCGGACTGCCAAAGGCTGAGACATTCGATTTCATCGTCAACAACGAGCACACGCCGCGCCTTTACTACAGTGGCTTTACAGGCCCGTTGGGCATTGGCGGCGAAACGCATTTGTATGTGTCGCTGCGTTGTATGAAAATAGTTGACAATCAGTATAATCTGTACGCTGGCGGTGGCCTGCTGACCGAAAGCAACGAGGCTTCGGAATGGCAGGAGACCGAAGCGAAACTTGAAACAATGCGAAAATGTATTGCAACAAAACAAATGTGAACATACTCACGTCGCTGCTGGTGGCTCACGGCGTGCGCCGGGCGGTTGTCTGCCCTGGAAGCCGCAATGCCGCCATTGTGCACAATCTGAATGAATGTCCTGATATTGAGTGTTTCCCGGTTACCGACGAGCGCTCTGCCGGATTCTTCGCAATCGGCATTGCACAGGCAACAGAGCAAGCGGTGGCCGTCTGCGTCACATCTGGCTCGGCGCTGCTCAACCTTGCGCCGGCTGTGGCTGAGGCTTATTATCAGCACGTTCCGCTGATTGTCATCTCTGCCGACCGTCCGCAGCAGTGGATTGACCAACTCGACGGTCAGACACTTCCACAACCCGACGCGCTTGGACGATTTGTACGGAAAGCCGTGCAGTTGCCCGAACCCGCCAATGCCGACGAACGCTGGTACTGCAACCGTTTGGTGAACGAGGCTATGCTCGAAACTCAGCAGGGTGGCCCTGTTCACATCAACGTGCCAATCACTGAGCCGCTGTTCTGTTTCGACGTGCCTGAACTGCCCGCAGAAAGGGCCATTCGACGCTATTTTCCGAATATAAATGCCGTGCTGCCCAACGATTTCTTGAATGATTTGCACCATTCGCATCGACCGTTGATTGTTGTTGGTCAATATAGCAAATCGCTGAATATCAATACGAATGATAACGATTCGCTGGTAGTTTTGCACGAGTCGTTGTCGGTTTTCGACCAAACTTGCAACTTCGACGAGGCTTTGGCCGCAAACGCCACCGACAGCCTGCTTCCGGACCTTGTGGTCTACGTTGGCAACACCATCGTTAGCAAGCGTTTGAAAGCCTTTCTGCGCAAAGCGACGGGAGCGAAGACGTGGCGCATAAGTGCCGATGGCAGCGTCGAGGATACATTCCAAAACTTGTGCGGCATTGTCACGGCAAATCCCGAAACGGTTCTGCAGGAAGTTGCGCGAATAATAAAAGACTGCAATGCTGCCGATAAAACGTTTGTAAAAAGTTGGCAAACAGCGATTTCCGAAGCCCGCGCCAAATCAATGGCATACAAGCCCGATTATTCGCAAACCTTGGCCGTACGGCTTTTCGAGCAGAAAATCGGGCAGGAGTCAACCGACTGCCACGTGCATTACGCAAACTCAACATCTGTCAGACTTGCAAATATCTACGCAAACCATCACGTGTGGTGTAACCGTGGCGTTAACGGCATTGAAGGGTCGCTGTCAACTGCCGCCGGATTTGCGGCCGTGGCCGACAAAACAACCTTCTGCGTTATTGGTGACTTGAGTTTCTTCTACGACCAAAACGCATTGTGGAACAGTAATTTAAACGGCAATCTGCGTATTCTGCTGCTAAACAATGGCTGCGGTGCCATTTTCAATCAATTGCCCGGTCTCGACAAAAGCGCGGCCCGCAATCGATTTGTTGCCGCCGAACATCACACGTCAGCATCGGGTATCTGTCAACAGAACAATGTTTTATATCTGTCAGCCAATAACACTGCGGAACTTGAGGCTGGACTCGAAGAGTTGTTTAAAACGCAGAGCGACAGACCGATACTGCTCGAAGTGTTTACTTCGGCGCAGACCGACGAAAAAATGTTTCGAGAAATTACTTTAAATAATCGTCGATAATAATCTGAAAAACATATAACTATGAGAGAGTGGAAGACAATTCGCGAATTTGAGGAGATTCTGTTTGAGGAATACAACGGAATTGCGAAAATAACCATCAACAGGCCGCGCTACCGCAACGCTTTCACACCCAAAACAACGTGGGAACTGTCGCAGGCGTTCAACCTGTGCCGCGAAATGCAAGACATTAGCGTTGTGATACTTACGGG
>JAGCFC010000049.1 GCA_017650325.1 Salinivirgaceae bacterium
ATGATAGCCCGAGAACTGCGTGCGGCCTGCGGTTTCACTGGTCCAAAAATGCGTGGCAAATTCGACGCATACGTCAACCGCCTACAAATGTCGTGTTACTTGGTCACCGAGGATTTTGTCTATCCAACCGACAAACACGGACGGGAATATGGATTCGGCTGGTCGCTACTCACAACCCCCGAACGGTTGTTGGGACGTTCCGCCTGTCTATGCCAACGCTCCCCCGAAGAATCATATCAACGTATGGCCGAACATCTACACGAATTGTTGCCGCAAGCAACTGAGAAACAAATCAATAAAATGTTGAAGTGACTTTTCGTCAAACTACAATTCAAGTTTGTAATACACACATTCCGCATCACGGTAAAACTCGGTGGCACCCCAGCGTTGCCAATACTGATGGGTTTTGAGACGGTGCAGCACTGGAATGAAAATAAAGTCGTAGCTAGACTTCAACTCGGGCATAATGGAATTGAGCATATCGTAGTTCAGAGGTGTGCCTCGGTACGGTTCGGAAACAATGAACGAGAACACAGCCGTGTAGCGACGAGCATTAAGACTGGCAAGCAAATCGGGAGCGTCAACGGCAATTTGCGACGATTCTTCCTCAATGCGGTAATCGCTCATATTCAGCAAACCGACCACATTTCCGTCAGCATCGACGGCTTTCACGCTCAGCGGCCAGTTGAAATGCAAGTCGCACACCCACGATTCCACCTCGTTGCGGTGGAAACCATATTGACGAACCATCCAGTCAACCGTCAGCTGTGCATCGTCGGCTGTCATTCGCTTTAAGACATAGGACTTGTTAATCTTTACGGTATTGTAGGTCAGCAAAATTTCGGGATGGTACGACAATTTGGACTGCCGAAGACCGGGAATGCCCATATCTTCTTCGCGGTTGAGATAGATGTACTGCTCGGGCAAATGTTCGGCAAACTGCTGATTGATGATGGCGAAAGCACCCTCGATGTGACGGTCGGCTTTTTCAACGCACACGTCGAAAGTGTCGGTCGTCACAGCGGCACCATAGGTGAATGCCACCATTCGTCCATCAACAAAAATGCTTCCACCTGTCATTCCCAACTCGTCCCAATTGGCAAAGACGGTTTCCATTACGCGATGCTCGGCATCAATGGTCATACTTTCCTCTTTCTCCTCCTGCCATATTTCCGTAAGACGCCGACATTCATCAAAAAATTCTGGCGTGAGCGGACGATATTCAAAGTCGGGATGTTCCGCACGGAAACGGTTGACGTGATTACGCTTTGCGCTGAGTTTTTTGCCTCGGAGCGTGGCGAGATTTGTCCGAAGATATATATAATCGTATTGATTACGACACGGCTCAGTCTTAATCACACATTTCGCATTGAATGAATTGACAGCTTGCAACTGCGAGTCTTCAAGACCGATGAGCATGAGATTTTCACCACTGTCCTTATATAAAGCCGTCAACAGTTCTGGTTGCAAATCACCCTCCACGCAGACCATATATGCCCGTTTCCCCTCGAAGTTGAAGCGAAGCACCACGGCATCTTTCCACACGCACACTTCGGTGTGGAACCAAAACTGCCAACCCACGAGATTGGCAAACGTGTAGTTGCAATTCCGTCGTCCCGCCTTAAGCGACACCGCCTGCACCGTCTTACGGTCGGAAATTGTCAACGGATGAAAACTCAGCATTGTTGTGATTCTAAAATCCTTGCGAAAATATCAAAATGTTTGCTGTTTGCAACCAAATAAACCGATTATTTCGGTTGCAAACTCTTTCTGTATTCCTGCGGCGACATTCCCAACTGCTTCTTGCAATAACGGCTGAAGTACCGCTGATTATTTTTCGGCAAAACCGAAATAAGGGTAATTCTTCCCGAAATAAATGTTTCTGCAAGAAAAAAGTGTGTCGTATTTTTGCATAGTGATAAATGTTTAAATGTAATTTTATGAATATCAAACATATAATTCCACTTGCAATGCTTGCCGTGCTGTCGGCTTGCGGAAATAGTAAACAATCAGAATCTAAGGATATGAACACATTGACATTCAACGAGAAACAGGCGGCTTGTATGTCGGTCATCGCCTGCTATGAGGCACAGGGCGACCTTGTGTCGCTCGAATCGGCCATTCACAATGGTTTGGAAGCCGATTTGACGGTAAGTCAGATTAAGGAAGCGCTTTCGCAACTCTATGCCTACACGGGCTTTCCGCGCTCGCTCAATGCGCTGGGCGTGCTACAGCGTGTGGTGGGCGACAGACAAGCGAAGGGCGTGAAAGTGCTGGCGGGCAACGAAGCATCGGCTCTGCCAAAGGATTACGACGCACAGAAACAGGGCACCGAGGTGCAGACCCAACTGTCGGGACAACCGTTCAACTACGATTTCTGCCCTGCCGAGGATTATTACCTGAAGGCGCATCTGTTCGGCGACATCTTTGCCCGCGACATTCTCACCCACGCCGACCGCGAGTTGGTAACGGTGAGTGCCCTTGCTGGACTGGAAGGCGTTGAGCCACAACTGAATGCGCACGTTCGTGGGGCACGCAATATGGGTGTTACCGACGAGCAACTGCAACAGATTCCTGTGGCGTTGGCGGCGAATGGTTGCAAGGCGGCCGCGTCGAGGGCGCTGAAGGCCGTGAACGCTTTATTGGGCGTTGAGGACAACAGCCGCAGTGAGTACGACCAAGTGGACCTGAAATCGTATTGGCGGCGTGGCAACCCGAACGACGCTTACGCACAATACTTCACGGGGCGCAGTTACGTGTCGCCTTATGGCGAAAGCGTTGTGAATGTGACTTTTGAGCCCGGTTGCCGCAACAACTGGCACGTACATCACGGAGCTGTTCAGGTGCTGATATGCGTCTATGGTCACGGCTGGTATCAGGAATGGGGCAAGCCCGCAGTGGAACTCAAGGAAGGCGTGG
>JAGCFC010000050.1 GCA_017650325.1 Salinivirgaceae bacterium
GAGATAAAAGAAGGCACCCGCCGCTGGTTTATGCAGTGGTGCGAGTCGTACGAGGGATTCTTCACGCCCGACACCACCGCAAAGCAGAAGGCAGTGTTCAGTTTTTCAGGCACTTTCGTGAAAAACGGCTGGTGCTGCCGCTGGTCGTACCCTGCGCTTATGCAGCCGTCGGACAGCGTTTTTGTGCTTTTGAGCGAATCGGGCGTGGGCGCCGACAACAGCGCTTCGTGCCTTTGGAACGACGGCGACAACATCGAGATTTTCAACGTCCGCCCCGACAAGAACGAGACCGAAATCAGCGGCTCGTACCTGACGCCGTGGCGCGTGGCGATTATCGGCAATCTGGCTGATATTGTGGAATCTACGCTGATTACCGACGTGGCCGACGACTGCAAAATCGACGACACCAAATGGATTGAGCCTGGCGTGGTTTCGTGGATTTACTGGGCCTACAATCACGGCTCGAACGACTACAACATTATCAAAAAATATGTGGATTTGGCTGTCAGTCTGAAACTTCCGTATATGCTTATCGATGCTGAATGGGACGAGATGAAAAACGGCAAGACCATTGAGGACGCTGTAAAATATGCCGTCGACCACAATGTCAAGCCGCTGATTTGGTACAGTTCGTCGATTGGCTGGATTGACGGTGCGCCTGGTCCGAAGTTCCGCCTGAACAAGCCCGAAGACCGCGAGAAAGAGTTCGCTTGGCTCGAAAAAATCGGGGTTGCTGGCGTGAAAATCGACTTCTTCTCGGGCGACAACCAATTCAATATGAACTATTGTATCGACCTTCTGCAATCGGCTGCAAAACACCACCTTACGGTCAATTTCCACGGCGCCACTCTGCCGCGCGGCTGGCAGCGCACCTATCCCAATCTGTTGAGCACAGAGGCGGTTTACGGCGCCGAGTGGTACAACAACGTGCCGACCTTCACCAACAAGGCTGCCGCCCACAACGCCACGCTGCCGTTTACCCGCAACGTTGTCGGCTCGATGGACTACACACCTTGCGCGTTTTCCGATTCGCAGAACCCGCACATTACGTCGAACGCTCACGAACTGGCGCTGACGGTGCTCTATGAGTCTGGTTTGCAGCACATTGCCGACCGTCCCGAAAGCCTTCTGGCACAGCCGAAAGAAGTTCAGGATTTCTTCGGACAACTTCCTGCCGCGTGGAACGATACAAAATTTGTTGGCGGATATCCTGCTGATTATGTGGTTATTGCGCGTGAATGCAACGGCAAGTGGTTTGTTGCTGGCATAAATGGCACCGATAACGAGCGCGAAATTGCTGTGAATCTTGATTTTATAAAAGACGGCAAGTTCACAATGTTCGCTGACAGCGGCAATGCCGACAGTCCGTGGGCAATCTCAAATATCGACGCCAACAGTCTGCCCAAAACGGTGAAATTGCAGCCGCGCGGGGGATTTGTGATTGCGGAAGAGTAAAAGTTTAGGGGGTAAGAGTTTAGGGGTTAGAATGCTAAAAAGTTAAGAATTTAGAAAGTTGAAAATGGTTAGTTATCTAAACAGCGAAGCCCCCGATAGTTATCGGGATAAACTTCTAAACAGCGAAGCGGCTAACCCCTAAACGATTCACCGATTAAACAGTTAAACGATTAAACAATAAAAAAATGAACAAACGCTCTCTTCTGATTTGTGCTCTTGCGTGCATCATCTTATCGGCTGTGTGCCTGATAGTTGCACTGTTGGGCGCGTCGAGTGCCGCTGACGGCAAGTTCGACCAAAAATTGGGGCTGACATCGCCCAACGGCAAAATCCGTTTCCAATGCGAATTGAATGTTGACAACATCCCTTCGCTCAATGTCTATTATATGACTGGCAATGAGTGGGATAAAATCATTTCGATGCCAAGTTTCGGTCTCACCGAAGGAACTGACGCTTTTCTGTCGTACAAGAACGCATCGAAGACTATCGATGTGAATGACGACTATAATATGCTGTCAGGCAAGCGGTTACACTGCGTTAATCAGGCAACCGAACGCACCTTCAGTTTTGTGGACCGCAACAACCGCACGCAAAACCTGATTGTCCGCGCCTACAACGACGGCGTGGCGTTCCGTTTCGCTCTGGCCAAGGGCTACAAAGAGTGCAACTTCCTGCAAGAGCAGACCACTTACCATTTTTCTGATTCGGCCAAACGCTGGCTGCAACGCTTCGACGATTCGTACGAGAAATTTTACTGGCCGAATCCGAAAGAACGCGAAGGCTGTCATTGGGGTTACCCGTCGCTTTTTGAGCCGAAAGATAGTCTGTATATTCTTATCACTGAAGCAGATATGACAAGCCAAAACAGCGGCTCAAGTTTGAGAAACACCACCGCATCGAGTTACAAAATCCAAAACGACGAAAACCGCCTTGCACTGAGCGACGGCTGGCAGACGCCGTGGCGCGTGGCCATCATCGGGTCGCTGGCCGACGTGGTGGAATCGACACTTGTGACGGACGTGAGCACGCCGTGCAGAATTGCTGATAATGAATGGATTAAGCCTGGTGTGGCATCGTGGATTTACTGGGCCTACAACCACGGTTCGAGCGATTATCAGATTGTAAAACAATACATTGACTTGGCCGCCGAACTGAAACTGCCCTACACGCTCATCGACGCCGAATGGGACGAAATGCACGGCGGCAACATCTACGAAGCCATCGCCTACGCGAAACAGAAGGGCGTGAAACTGCTAATGTGGTATAATTCAACCACTAAATGGGTTGACCGCGCCCCTGGGCCGAAATATCGGCTGAACAAGGCCGAAGACCGTGAAAAAGAGTTTAAGTGGCTGGAAGACAATGGCATAGCAGGCGTAAAAATCGATTTCTTTGAAGGCGACAAGCAGCGCACAAACCAATACTGCATTGAACTGCTCGAGAGTGCCGCAAAGCACCATTTGCTGGTCAATTTCCACGGCGCCACACTGCCGCGCGGCTGGCAGCGAACCTATCCGAATCTGGTTAGTACAGAAGCAGTTATGGGTGCCGAATGGTACAACAACGCCCCATTCCTGACCGACAGGGCCGCAATGCACAACGCCACTCTGCCGTTCACCCGCGGCGTGGTGGGCTCAATGGACTACACGCCTTGCACCTTCACCGATTCGCAGTTTCCGCACATCACCACGCACGCCCACGAGTTGGCGCTGACGGTGCTTTTTGAATCGGCTGTGCTGCACCTTGCCGACCGCCCGACAAGTTATCTGTCGCAACCAACTGAAGTTCAGCGGTTCTTTACCAATCTGCCAACCGTTTGGGACGAGACAAAACTCGTTTGCGGCTATCCTGGCGAATACGTTGTGATGGCTCGTGAGCGCGACGGCAAGTGGTATGTGGCTGGAATCAATGGCAGCGACAGCGAGCGCGAAATTGCTGTCAATCTTGATTTTATAAAGAGTGGAAAGTTCAAAATGTTTGCCGACAGCGGCAATCCCGACAACCCGTGGACAATCACCAATCTTGACGCCAACAATCTGCCCAAAGCAGTGAAACTTCTGCCACGCGGGGGATTTGTGATTGCGGAGGAGTAGGAAAGACAGACTTTGTAACCGCGATTAATTTAATAGCGGTTATAATATTGGCTGAAGGCTTGATAGAACAAAGGCGGGGATTACAATCCCCGTTTTATATGCGCAATCGGCAAAGCCATAAAAGGGCTAAACTGAAACCCGCAATTGAAATATCCGCAGCAACTTATCGCAGAAAAATTATATTTGTGAAGCAAAACACTTGAACAACATTTGCACTTTCCTTTTGCAAAATGCAAGTGCTGGCCAACGAAATTTTAGGGAGACTTAATTAGATAACGGAGGAAATGAGTGCCGAACTCTCACATATCGAATCATCATTTGTCAGCGACATCAAACGGATTGTTGACGAAGGCCGACGATTGGCGTACGGAGCGGTGAATGCCGTAATGATTGAAACCTATTGGCACATCGGACGACGGATTGTGGAGCAGGAACAAAATGGAGAAAAACGTGCTGAATATGGTACTCAACTGATTGAAATGTTGTCGGACGAACTGACACTCACCTATGGAAAAGGTTTCAGTGGCAGATACCTGCGCGCCTTCAGACAATTCTACCTTGTTGTCCCCGATATTGAGATTTGGAAATCGCGATTTCCAAATCTGACGTGGACTCACATTTTCAGAACATTGCGAGTTAATGACGATACTGCTATTCGCTGGTATTTGGAGACCGCCGCCAAAGAATCGTGGAGTGTTAGGGTTCTTAACAGAAACATTGACACTCAATATTTTGAGCGACATTTCAAACAGCCATCGTTGCCATCGGAAAAAACAAATGAGAACAAGGCCGAATTACTGAAAAGCCCGATAATTGCTGAATTTCTGGGATTCAAAAAAGACGATAGTTACAATGAATCGCAACTGGAAAGCGCCATTATAAGCCATTTGCAGGAATTTATAATGGAGATGGGACGAGGATTCGCCTTTGTCGGACGTCAGCAACTGATACGCACTGCGGCGCAAGATTACTTTATCGATTTGGTGTTTTACAACATTGTGTTGAAATGCTATGTGCTTATCGACCTGAAAATCGGAAAGATTAAGCATCAGGATGTGGGGCAGATGGATATGTACGTGCGGATGTACGATGAAATGAAAAACGCGGAAGGCAATAATCCGACTATCGGCATTGTACTTTGCAGCGAAACGGACGAAGACATTGCCAAATACTCAATATTGAACGGTAGCGAGCAGTTGTTTGCCACCAAATACAAACTTTATCTTCCGACCGAAGACGAACTTCGCCGTGAGATTGAGCGCCAAAAGGAATTATACTTGTTACAACATAACGAACATTAAAAACAGAATTGAAACGAATAGAATAAATTACTAACACATAGGGCTTTACGCTCTTATTCTCAACTCTGTAAAATCTGGTAAATTTTAAGTGGGAGAATAAGTTGCGATTGGTTCACGTCTTTTGGCGTGAGCCGTTTCGTGCTTATTACCACAATATGGTTTACCAGAGCCTTCAGAGTTTAATAAGCAATCAAAAACGAAATGGCTGACGCTTTTTTGTTTGCTTATGCCATAAGAGTTTGAAGCCCGAACGAACTCTTAACAATATGGCAGAGAAAGCGGAAACGGATTTTCACCTTGGCAGACTGATTCGGCAGGAGTTGAAGCGGCAAAAAAGAACTGTGGCTTGGCTTGCCGAATCAATTAACTGCGACCGCACCAATTGTTATTGCATTTTCAACCGACAATATATTGATATTGAACTTCTTAAGCGCATAAGTAAGGCTTTGCGGCACAATTTCTTCATTGAACTGGCGGACTATATGGAGGATGTTGAAAAAGTTTCGACAGATGTGTAGAATTTGCTACAACATAAACGCATAAGCATAAAAGCCGTTATTCGATATAATTGTTTTTGGAGATTTCTACCGCCATTAAAGGGTGGAAAAAATAAATGATTGTTTAATTTTTTAAAACTTAAAACTATGATTGGTTCAGTAATTCAAAAGGGAACTTGTATTGATGTTTATGATGAAAAAGGATACCAAATGTGTCAAATAAATGTTTGTTCAAACTCACAATTGATGGGGTATACTGGCTCTACATTTAGTGTTAAAACTGGAAATGTCATTGATGTTTATGACCAAAAAGGACGTCAACTATCACAAAGGAGCGTATAAAGTTAATAATTACTGATTTAAAACGGCAGCCAAATGGTTGCCGTTTTCTTTTTCGCATAAGCAGTACGAAAATCTAAAAAAAAGTTCAAACTTATGCCGTATGTTGAGAAAACTAATATTAAAATCACTATCCAACCAATTACTTGAAATACAATGTTATTTTTACACAGAGTTTTGATATTTAGACGATGAACAATCCTAATAATGGTATTAGTTTTAATGTTCCATTGTGAAAGAACATATAGGCGACAGATGAACACAAAAAACTCATTCCCGTATGGGAATAACATTAATGCAGAATCTTAACAGATATAGGAGAATTATAAAAAAAGAAACGATATGGTTATGGATACAAGAGTTACTTTTTTTTTATTAGTTGACTATGAAATGTTTTATGGATGTAAAAAAAAGTTAGCTAATGCAATTACACTAATTAGAGGAATTCCTTCTATTACGCTAATCAATTATATATCTGGAATAAACGTCAATCTCTATATACACGATAATGATGAATATACAGGAAATTTACAATTTCAATTAGTTAATGATATATTGAGCAAGTGTCCCGATGAAGTCCGCGACAAATGGGTAAAAATTGTTAAAGATGAAGGAAATAATGGTTTTATGCCAATAATGTTTTATTCCTATTCAAATTTATTGTTTTACAATATCATTTTTGAGAACTATAATAATTATCAATGTAGAGATTTGAATTCTGAAGAAGCACGACGTTTTTTTGATGCCTATTTAATAGTCAATGGATGTGTTAATGGCAAATATCAACCAGATTTCTTGGCATTCAAAAAAAATATTGACATAGGTCATATAGAGAATGTAATCATTACAAACTTCATATATCAAAGAGATTACGCTTCTTCTCTAGATTTAAAAATACAAGCTAATCGGGGAATTGAGTTTTTTAGATTTTTGGAAAAAGATGACACTTATCGAAAGTATTTGTTTGCTTATTATAAGCATAAAAGTATTGGTAATTATATTAATCTGTTTGAAAACATATTGATTCTAATAAAACATATAGGCATTGGGAAAAAGAAAAGATGTCAAATGGTTGATTTGAATAGAGAAAGTAATTGTGTGAATGAAAAATATTTGGATTCATTATGTATCAATTACAAGATTGACACATATACAGATGATTTTAGTTTTAAGACAATTAGAGATTTTCCCCTTTTTAAATTTGATAGATATAAATTTTTTGTTTTAGATATAAACTTTCTGATTAATCAGTTTTACAAAGCTCAAGTTTTTTCGATTAATACATTCATAAAACAAAATGGTGGAGGAAATGATTTTTTATCGTACAAAGGTAAGTTTTTCATTGAAGAAACCATATTGCCTAAAGTTCTGACCAAATGTTTTCCTAACTATATTAAATTTTACAGTTCTTCCTGTAAGGATTCAAACGGAGGCGAATTGTGCGATGTGTACATAAGAGAGAACAATAAGATTTGCATCATTGAGTGTAAGGACGTCATACTTAATGCAGACATAAAAAATAGTGGTGATTGCAGGAAGTTATTTGAAGAATTTGACAAAAAGTTTGTTAAGAATGAAAAAGGAAAACAAAAGGGAATCACTCAATTATTTAAGGCGATAAAAGATATTAATGACAAATCTGTTTCTTTTGACACACTAGATAATAATGATTTGGAAATATATCCAGTTGTTGTGTATACAGATGATTCATATGGAATAGAAGGATTGAACAAATATTATAGAGAGTTATTTGAAACAAAGCTTGATAGTATTGACTTAAAAGTGAAAGTCAAGTCTATTGTTTTTATCAATTTGAGTTATTTTGAAACGTATTACGAGTTTTATGCTGATAATAGATTAAATATATGGAAGATAATTGATAATTATAACAATTATGTCAAAACACCTGAATATGAATTGACCCCATTCGAAATTTATACCAAATTTTCTTTGAACTTATATGGCGGATGTTGATTGTTTTGATTACATAGCTATTAATCAGTGTAAATCCGTGCAATCTGTGTTATCTGCGACCCTTACAAATCAATTTTATCCATTATAAAAGATAAAAAATACCAAATTTTATCCATTATAAAAGATAAAATCATATATTTGCAGTCAAACAATTTGAAATATGGCTGTAAATAAAGAAATTATAAAGCGTTGCATTATCGACAAACGAGAGGAGATTTTGTCGGTAGAGGTTGTGGAGCGTCCTTTTCAGTTCGAGGCGAAGGCAAATTATGTATTTGTCGGGTTGCGGAGGGTTGGAAAATCTTATATGCTGTATCAGCGTGTGCGTCAACTACTTGCCGCAGGCACTAAAATAACTGACATATTGTTTGTCAATTTCGAGGACGAGCGGCTATCGGAACTGACTGCCGACGATTTAAATGCCATTTTAGAGGCTCACTACGAGATGAGCGACAGCGGCACAAAACCTGTGCTGTTTTTCGACGAGATTCAAAACGTTGAGCATTGGGATAAGTTTGTCCGCCGTTTGGCCGATGCCAAATACACAATTTACGTCACTGGCAGCAACGCCAAAATGTTGAGTAGCGATGTGGCAACCACGTTGGGCGGCCGCTTTCTTATACACGATGTCTACCCCTACACCTTTGCGGAATATCTACGCGCCAACCACACCGAACTGCCTGCGAATTGGCAGTATTCGACGGTCGAAAAATCGCGAGTGACGGGTATGTTCAACGGCTACTTCAAGTTTGGCGGCTTGCCCGAAACCGTTTATTTTGCCGACAAACGTGCTGTGGTTCAAAGCCTTTACCAAAAAATCTATTTGGGCGACATTTGCGCTCGCAACAATATCCGCAACAGCAAGGTAATGGGGTTGGTTGTTCGCAAACTAGCCGAAAGTGTGAAACAACCCACGTCATACAAC